>CALUHX010000037.1 GCA_944320555.1 uncultured Butyricimonas sp.
GGTTAGAGACGGTGACGACGAGGGGGTTGTTTTTGGGGTTGGCCTCGAAGTAGTTGACGATGAGGTTGGCCTTGAGGTGGTCGCCCGCGACGACGGCGTTGAGGAGTTCGAAGACGTTGAAGTCTTTGCTGATACCGGTGTGTCGCTCCACGAGGGGCTCTTTGATTTGGCCGCCGTCGGGGAGGAGGAGCATGAGTTTGTCAAGCTCGTTGGCGACTTTGGAGAGGTCGGTGCCGAGGCTGTCGGCGAGGAGCCGCGCGGCCTTTGGGGTGATGGAGCGGCGGCGGGCGGCGCAGTAGCGGGCGATCCAGTCGGGGAGCTGGTTGTCGTAGAGTTTGGCGGACTCGAACCATACGCAGTCTTTGGAGGCGGCGAGGCGGCGGAAGACACCTTTGCGCTTGTCGGGCTTTTTGTTTTTGTAGAGGAAGGCGAGGACGGTGGAGGGCTGGTGGTGGTCGACGTAGGGGGCGAGGTTGTCGAAGTCGCGGATGTTCTGGGCTTCTTTGACGATGACGACCTGACGGGGGGCCATCATGGGGAAGCGGCGGGCGGTGTCGGTGACGGTGGTCATGGACACTTCGTTGCCGAAGAGGACGGTGAGGTTGAAGGCTTTTTCGTCCTCGGAGAGCGTGTCGCGCTCGAGGCGGCCGGCGATGTCGTCGATGAAGTACGGCTCGTCGCCGGTGAGGAAGTAGATGGGCGCGTAGCGTCCCGCTTTGATGTCGGCTATGATTTCTTCGTGTTTCATGGGGGCAAAGATAGGGAGTTATTTGTTTTCTCGTTCAATCGCGCGGACGATTTCTTCGATTTCCCGGTCGCGTCCGAGGGGGGCGTAGTCGGCCTTGAGGTTGTTGCCGAAGAGGAGGGCGACGGATTGCCAGAAGTAGGCGTTGAAGGCTCCCTTGTACTGGCGGATGTGGTCGAAGGCGGAGTTGTCGGTCTCTCGGTAGATGAGGCGGACGAGTATTTTGCCCTGGGTGACGGTGAGGCGGGTGAGTGGTTGTTTGAAGCGGCGCATGAGGGCGGCGTATTCTTCTTTGACGATGCGCCGGCGTTCGCCTTCGGAGCGGGCGGCGGCGAGGAGTCTGTCGATTTTCTCGATTTCGCTTGCGGCGATTTTGGCGTAGGGGAGGGCTTTGCGGACGTTGTGTTCCAGCCGGGCGTTGCGGCGTCGTAGCCGGGCGTAGTGGCGGGGGGCGCGCCGTTTGGCGAGGATGGTTATCTCCGGGAGGTGGAACCGCGGCAGGGTGTCGCCGCGGACGACGGTGGCGGGGGCGACGCTTTGCGCCTCCGCGAAGGGCGCGGCGAATAAAGTTAGGAATATGATGACAATTGTCTTGTACATTTTTTATATTCGCGTGTGAGTTTTGCAATACAAATTTAGAGGTTTTATTTGACAAGTGAAAGGAGAGGCGATGAAAGAGAATTGGGAAGATTTGTTCAGAGTGCGCTATAACGGCCTTCCCCCCGTAGGGGGGAGGGTGTTGGTCGCCGAGCCGTTCTTGCGGGATGGCGGGTTTGGGCGGTCGGTGGTGTATCTGACGGACCACAACGAGGAGGGGAGCGTGGGGTTTGTGTTGAATAAGCCGTTGCGGGTGAGCGTGGAGAGCGTGGTCGCGGGGTTGGAGGGAGTGGATTTTCCTGTGTACTACGGGGGGCCGGTGGGACGCGACAGTTTGTATTACATTCACCGGAGGGCGGATATTCCGGGCGCGGTGATGGTGGGGGACGGGGTGTTCCACGGTGGGGATTTCGACGTGGTGACTCGCTTGGCGCGGGAGGGGCGTTTGGGAGAGGGGGACATCCGTTTTTTCGCCGGTTACAGCGGTTGGTCGGCCGGGCAGCTCGAGGGCGAGTTGAGGGAGGATTCGTGGCTGGTGGGGGAGGTTTCCCGGGACGAGGTGTTCGGAGGGACCGAGGGGTTGTGGGAGCGCATCATGCGCAGACTGGGAGCGAGGCCTGCGATATGGTCGATGTTTCCCGAGGACCCGAGGATGAATTGAGAGAGTACATTGAAATGTTGTGAACAATATAAAGCAGACCGTTCTATCGCTGTCCCGAAAGGGAGAGAGGAAAGTCCGGGCAACACAGGGCATCGTGCTTCCTAACGGGAAGACGCCCGCGAGGGTGTGGCAGCGTGACAGAGAATGACCGTTCCGTCCGCGGAACAAGGGTGAAAAGGCGGGGTAAGAGCCCACCGGCGTCCCGGGTGACCGGGGCGGCCGCACGTCCCACGAGTTGCAAGACCATGTATACTGACGCTTAGGCCGGCCCGGCTGATGTCAGGGGGTAGGTTGCTGGAGCTGCGGGGTGACCCGTGGCGTAGATAAATGATAGAAACCGAAAGGTACGGAACCCGGCTTACAGGTCTGCTTTTTTAATTTGTATGAGTTATGAAATCAATTAAGGAGATATTCAGAATCGGACACGGTCCGTCATCGAGCCACACGATGGGGCCGGGGCGGGCGGCGGCCATGTTCAGCGCAAGGAATCCGGACGCAGAGCGGATCCGGGTGACACTTTTCGGCAGCCTGGCCTTGACGGGGCGAGGGCACGGGACGGACGCAGCCATCGAGCGGGAGGTGGACCGTCCCGGCGCGGTGGAGATAGCGTGGGAGCCGGACAAGGTGCTGCCCCGCCATCCGAACGGGATGCGCTTCGAGGCGCTTCGGGGCGGGACGGTGACGGACGTGTGGGAGGTGTACAGCGTGGGAGGGGGTGCTTTGTGGGACGAGGAGGGCACTTTCGCCGGGGAGAAGGACATTTACCCGGATGCCAAGATGACCGATATCCTGAACTGGTGCAAGGCGGAGGGGCGCACTTTCGTGGAGTATGTGGAATTGCACGAGGGGGCTGAGATTTTCGATTATCTGGAGGAAGTGTGGCGGGTGATGGTGGATTCCATCCATAACGGGCTGGAGAACGAGGGGGTATTGCCGGGAACGCTCCGGCTGCCGAGGAAGGCTTGCGCTTACCATGTGCGGGCGCAGCAGTCGGCGGGTACGTTGCGCCACATGGGGATGTTGTTCGCCGCCGCCCTGGCCGTCTCGGAAGAGAACGCCGCCGGAGGGAAGATTGTGACGGCTCCGACGTGCGGTTCGGCGGGCGTGGTGCCGGCCGTGTTTTATTTTTTGAAGCATGACCAGGATATCAGCGACAAGCGCATCCTGAAGGGGCTGGCTACCGCCGGGTTGATAGGCAACATCGTGAAGACCAACGGCTCGATATCGGGGGCCGAGGTGGGGTGCCAAGGGGAACTGGGCACCGCTTGTGCAATGGCGGCCGGGGCCGCCGCCCAGTTGCTGGGCGGCACGCCGATGCAGGTGGAGTACGCCGCGGAGATGGGTTTCGAGCACAATCTCGGCCTGACGTGCGACCCTGTGGGCGGATACGTGCAAATCCCTTGCATAGAGAGGAACGCTTTCATATCGCAGAAGGCGCGGGAGTGCGCCGTGTATTCCTTGTTTTCGGACGGGCGGCACAAGGTGTCGTTCGACGACGTGGTGGAGACCATGATGCAAACGGGGTACGACATGCAGGCGAAGTACAGGGAGACGAGCTTGGGAGGGTTGGCGAGGGTCTACCGGGCCCCGCTGAACCGCGCGGGGAAGGCGGATATCAATCAGTAAAAAACGAAAGGAGTCGTTTATGGACAAGGTAAAAATGAGAGTGTTCGCATTGGCTTACAACAGTGTGTCGAAAACCGGGGCCTACGTTTTGATTCTTTCCGACGAGGAGAATACGGTGCGTGTTCCCTTTATTATCGGGATGGCGGAGGCCCAGTCGATAGCCATACAGTTGGAAGGAATGAAGACGCAGCGCCCGATGACGTACGATTTGATGAAGGCGCTGACGGACAGGCTGAACGTGAAGTTGGTCGAGGTGTGTGTCGAGCGTTTTCAGGTTGGAGTTTATTACGCCTGGGTGGTGTTCCGGGAGTTTGACGGGAAGACGTTCAGGCTGGACGCCCGCGCTTCGGACGCCATTTCGCTGGCCTTGCGTTACGGTTGTCCCATTTACATGGAGAGAAAGGTGGTGGTGGAGGTGGGGATATCCACGGCCCTTTTCGAGGAGACTCTCGGGAAGGGGGACGAGGAAGAGGGAAAGGGGAGTGCGGGGAGAGAGTTGTCCGAGGATGAGTTGAACCGTTTGATGGAGGAGGCCGTGAAGAAAGAGGATTATGAGACGGCTTCGCGCTATCGGGACATGTTGAAAGCGAAAAAGGAAAAATCATAAATTGAAGACATGATGAAACGCATTGAATTGGATTACAGTAAGGTGTTGCCTTTCGTCGACACGGACGAGATAAACGGGCAACGGGAGGCCGGACGCGCGGCGTTGGAGGCTTTGCGGGAAGGAACTTGCAAGGGGAACGATTTTTTGGGATGGATGGATTTGCCTGCGGAAATCGGAGAAGAGGAGCTCGCCGCAGTTGAGGAGTGCGCTGGCAGGTTGCGGGAGCGTGCGGAGGTGGTCGTGGTGGTCGGCATTGGCGGTTCCTACCTCGGGGCGAAAGCCGTGGTGGAGGCTATGTCCGACAGTTTCGGGGCTTTCTCCGGCCCGCGGGTGATATTTGCGGGGAACAATGTGAGCGAGGACTACATGTATGAGCTGCTGCGGTATCTGAAGGGCAAGGTTTTCGGGATATGCGTGATATCGAAGTCCGGGACGACGACGGAACCGGCCGTGGCGTTCCGCCTGCTGCGGGAGCAGTTGGAGGCGCAGGCGGGCAAGGAGGAGGCGAGGAAGTTGATTGTGGCGATAACGGACAAGGCGAAAGGGGCCTTGCGCGTGTCCGCCGAGAGGGAAGGTTATGCGACATTCGTCATTCCGGATAACGTTGGAGGGCGTTATTCCGTGTTGACGCCCGTCGGGTTGCTGCCTGTGGCGTTGGCGGGGTTTGACATCCGTTCCCTTGTGGCCGGGGCTGTGGACATGCGGGCTTGCCCGGGGGATTTGTCCCTTGATTACGCCGCCGTGCGCAACGCTCTGTATCGGAAAGGCTTCACGACGGAGATAACGGTGAATTACAATCCGAAGTTGCATTATGTGGCGGAATGGTGGAAGCAACTCTTCGGGGAGAGCGAGGGAAAGGAGAACAAAGGGATTTTTCCCGCAAGCGTGGACTTCACGACGGACCTGCATTCGATGGGGCAGTACATTCAGCAGGGACGGCGCGATTTGTTCGAGACTGTCATCTCCGTCGAGCGGCCGAGGTATGAGTTGCTTGTCCCGGAAGACGCGGAGAACCTTGACAAGTTGAATTTTTTGGCGGGCAAGCGTGTGGACGAGGTGAACAAAATGGCTGAGTTGGGCACCCGCATGGCCCACGTGGAGGGTGGCGTGCCGAATATCCGGATTGTGATGCCGGAATTGACGGAGTATTGCCTCGGGCAGTTGTTTTACTTTTACGAGCTGGCTTGCGCTATCTCCGGCGGCATTTTGGGCGTGAATGCCTTCGACCAGCCGGGCGTGGAGGCTTATAAGCGCAATATGTTCAAGTTGTTGGGCAAGCAGGAGTGAGGCGACAGGCACAATGTCCGACGAAAAGTTGTAAGTCGGAAAATTTGGTTTTTATACCCTGGAGGAAGGAGGGGTATGAAAACCAAATTTTGATGTTGTCTCAGGACGGAATTCAAGGATGTCGCCGGGCTGGCAGTTTAGTTCCTTGCAGATGGCCTCCAGCGTGGAAAAGCGGACGGCTTTCGCCTTGCCCGTTTTGAGGATGGAGAGGTTGGCCTGCGTCAGTCCCACCCGTTCGGCCAACTCGCCCAAAGATATTTTCCGCCGGGCCATCATTACATCGAGGTTTACGATAATCGGCATGGTTCTGCGTTTGGGTTAGATGGTGAGGTCGTTTTCTTGCTTTATCTTGGCGGCGTTTTTGATTACATCGCTCAGGATGATGAGCAGCATGAATATGCTTATAATGACATGCACTTGGCAGTACATCACAGATTGGAAAGCGGAAGTGACAGGAATATCCGGGTTTGCGAGATTGTTTGTGCGATAAGTTGTGAGGCAAATGAATTGGAGACCATATAGAACAAGGAAAATAATGGCGATTATTTTGATGTCTCTTGCGGTCCCTTTAGATAGGAAATCTTTGGCTGTTAGTGCGATTTTGAACGAGAAAAGAACAATGAATGCCAAGCAGGCAAGATTGCTGGCGAATGCTGCAATGAGGTACGTGTCGCTGGGCGAGTCCGTTAGTAGCGATTTGATTTTTGGAATGTAGAAGGCACATTCATAGATTAGGTTGAGGGACGTGATTAGCAATAGGGCGCGGGTATTGCGAGAGATTTGATACGGGAGATTGATAATGCTTCTTCTTCTCATGATATTGGAATTTTGTGATTGATTTTCATGTGGCAAATATATGACGTATATGTGACATTGCAAAGAGAAACGATAATTATTTATTGTTTTTCGATAAATAATTATCGTTTTGAAGAAAATGGGGAAATATAAAAAGAGAGTGTGCCAAAAATAGCTTTACTTTGGCACACTCTCTTTCTGTTTCGGAAAAAGGCGTGTTATTTTACGGCGATGGCCTCGATTTCGACCATGGCGCCCATGGGCAGGCCCTTCACGGCGAATGCGGCGCGAGCGGGGCAGTCCGTCTTGTAGTACTTGGCGTACACCTCGTTCATTTCGCCGAAGTAGGACATGTCGCCCAGGAGGCAGGTGGACTTCACCACGTTGTCGAAGGTGTAGCCTGCCTCTTCGAGGATGTGGCCGATGTTTTTCAGGCATTGTTCGGTTTGCTCCTTTACTCCTCCCTCGGCGAACTTGCCGGTGGCGGCATCGATGGGAAGTTGGCCGCTGATGTAGAGCGTTCCGTTAGCCTCAATGGCTTGGCTGTAAGGACCGATTGCTTTTGGCGCTTTCGGTGAGTTGATTACTTTTTTCATGTTAATTCTGTTTTATTGTTTTCAATGAATTGTCTTTTGTTCTGTTCCACAAATGTACGACTTTGTCGGTTATTCGGCAACAATTAACCCTTTTTTGTCGAGGTATGCTTTGAACCGCCGCAGGTGTTCCTCGTCCGGACCGTCGAAGAACGACACGCCGGAGGCCCCGTTGTCGAACGCCGCGTCGAGGTATGCCTCGAAGTCGTCCTTGATGTCGGGGAACATGAGGCCGGCGTATATCTTGGCCCTTCCGCCGACAGTGCGCACACTTTCCCGCACGGAGCGGGCTACCCACCGGGCGTCCTCATAGTAGAAGCCGTTGTATATCATGGGATAGTAGGCGTCGAGGTGCCAGTTGCCCCAATCCTGGCGCACCATCTTCTTGGCCATGGACGGGCCGGGGAAGACGGCCGCTGTGATGCGCTTTCCGTCGAGCTTCACGGCCCGGGTGATGCTGTCCACGACATTGGTGATGCCGTCCAGGCGGAAGTTTATCCACGATTGGTTCTCCATGGGGTAGGGGAGTTCCATCGGGTCGACGCCCGTCATGGCTTTGAACTTGGCGCGGCATACGTCGCAATAACAGTAGTCGTATTCCGGGAGCTCGCGGGTTTGCTCGATGCCGTAGTTCTTCCACAGGCCGACGGGGAGAATCACGTCGGGGAAGCGCACGTAGTCGAGGTGCACGCCGTCGACGTAGGGCAGGTTGGCGCTTTCCACATAATCCTCAGCCAAATAGGAGGCCACGCCCTCGTGGTAGGGGCAAAGGAAGCGGTAGTATTCCACATAGGCCGGATGGTCGTGTGTGGACTCGCCCTTGCGGTTCACGGCGAACCAGTCCGGGTGGGTCTCCAGCAGTTCCCTTCGGTTCATGGTCCATTTCCAATAATGGGCCTCGAGCCCGGCCTCGTGGCATTGGCGGTAAATCGCCTCGTCGTAGCCTTGTATCATCACTCCGCTGATGCCTCCCTCTTTCAGGGTCTTGAAATAGTGCCCGAGGTCGGGGATTTCCTTGATTTGGTCCAAGCGTATCCACACCCAGTTTTTCACTTTCCGGGGGGCGACGGTCTCCACGGAGAAACGTCCGTTATGGTCCACGGTGTACCGCTCCTGACGGGAGGGTAGCGTGACGGCCAACCGGTAGGTGTTTGCTGTGGCCTCCACGCTCACGGAGGCGTCTTTGGGCAGGTCACTCAGTTCGGCCTCGGTAAGCAGGAAATTGGCTGCGTCGCGCAGGTAGTCGCCTTCCCGCGCGTGGAAGTATTCCTGCTCGTGGAACATGGCCCAGAGGAGCTTGTAGGCGGCCATGTCATAGGGGTAGCGGAACGTTTCTTCAGCCCCGCCGACCGTGTTGGCGGAGAAGTAGAGGAAGCCCCACCGCTCGGGCATGTGCATGTCCACTTTCCCCGTGGGCTGCCACACCCAGTTTTCTTCCGGTTCGCCGGGTATGAGCCATTGCACGCGCGAGAAGTTGATACGCCAGTATCTCCCGGCCTGCAGGGGATTGTCGAAGTTCAAAGCCACCGCTTGGCGGGGAATGGCCATTTCCACGCTCCACGCTTTGTCGGTGTCCCCGGCGTCGTTCAGCGAGCCTTCGCGGTGGACGGCGAGCCGTAGTCCCGGGCAGTCCCACTGAATCATGAAGTTGCCGCCGGAGCGGTAGGGACGGTCGAGCAGGAGGTCGAAGACGACTCCCCGGGCGTTGTTCTCTATCTCGAAATAGTTCTGCCCGTCGCCGTCGGGGTCGAGGAACACTTCAAAGTCGTTGTCGCGGTAGATAATCGTGTCCCGCTGAGTGAGCCGGGCGCGGATGTCCTTTTCCTCCAGTCGGGCCCCGACGTAGAGGTAGTCGTCGTCCCAAAGCATTTTGACCCGGGTGTCGTAAAGGGGTGCGGGAAAGTCTTTTCCGCTGATGTCTACGAACGGGGCCGTTTCTTTGGCCGCTTGCCAGGAGGCCTCGTCAAGCCGCCCGTCGATGTCGAGCGCGCCGGCGGTCCGGTAGCACACGTAGCCTTCCGGAAGAGTCAGCACGCGTGCGTGTTTCGTGAACAGGTTTTGTCCTCCGGCGGTTTCCCAAAGGAATCCCCATGCCAGGAATAATAGCAGTGTCAGTTTTTTCATGTCCGATTAATTAATGGTGATTACTTGTCCGGCGCCCCGGTATAGCCTGATGGGTCCGTCCAGAAGGAGGGCGATGACAGTGATGTTCTCGTCCAGCACTTGCTCCGGCACGTCGATGTAGAGATTGCCGGGCACGTCGTTCCAATAGTTTTTGTTGTGCACCTTGAAGGGCAGGATGGCCCCGTTGCCCACGACCCACACCCGGTGTACCTTGTTCATCAGTCCCTTGATTTCCAGTGGTCCGTTCGGGCGGTAAGGAATGTAGAGGTAGAGAATGTCGCCCGCCGGATTGAGGGTGGTGTACCCTTGGAAATGTTCGGAGGGAATGCCCGCCCGGGTCTCGTACACGGCTTCTTTGTGCTTGTCAATCCAGCGGCCGAAGGCTTTCAGTATGGCTACTTGCTCGTCGGGGATGGAGCCGTCTTCCCTCGGGCCGATTCCCAGCAGAAGATTGCCTCCCATGCTCAGGCAGTCCACGAAGGTGCGGAGCAGCATTTGAGGGGTCTTGTAGTTTTGGTCGGTCGGCTGGTATCCCCAGGAGTCGTTCATCGTCATGCACAGCTCCCAGTATTTGTCTGCCGGGCGCGTCACCGGCACGCCCTGTTCGGGTGTGGCATAGTCGCCGTAGCCTTGGATGCGGGAATTAATAATCACGTTTGGATTGCTCGATCGGAGCATGTCCACGATGCCTTTGGCGTTCCAGGCTTCGGCGCTCTGTTCCCAGTCGCCGTCGAACCAGAACAGGTCGGGCTTCCATTTCTTGTTCAACTCTTTGAGCTGGGCGAAATTGAAGCGCACGAATCTGGCCCAGCGTTCGGGGTCGTCCTTGTAGCGGGTTTCCGTCTTGGTCTTGTTCGGATAGTCGGGGTGCGACCAGTCCAAAAGCGAGTAGTAGAACCCGACTTTCAGCCCTTGCCGTCTCACGGCCTTGACGAAGGGGGCCAGCACGTCCCGGGCGGCGGGGGTCGATTTCACGACGCTCAGGTTGCCTGCTTGCGTGTCCCACAGGGCCACGCCGTCGTGGTGTTTCGTGGTGATGACGGTGTAGCGCGCTCCGCTTTCCTTGATGAGCTTGGCCCACGTTTCGGGGGCGTACTTCGAGGCGGTGAACCCTTCCGCCTGTTTCATGTATTCCTCGTGGGGCAGGTAGTTGTTGTAGAACGACCAGCTTTCCGACACGCCCTTCACGGCGTAGATGCCCCAGTGTATGAAAATTCCCAATTTCGCTTCCGCGAACCATGCCATGCGCTTCTCTTTCCGCAGGCTGTCCTCTTGCGCGGACATGGGCGTTTGGCTTCCCATAATCAACGCGAGGGTGGCGACGCATGCTATCGTGATGTTTCTTGTTCTCATGTTGTTGTTAAGAAAGGTTTTGAATGCAAATATAAATTTTTTGTGTGAGAACGTGTTCGCTTTCAATGTAAAAAATAAATAGTGAGCCGCTTGGGCGACCCACTATTTATTGCTTGGGCGATATTTATTAACAATTCGGTTTCTGTCAATAATTCGTCTTCATCTCCTCGAAGAAGGCTTGCGGGTGGGCGCATGCCGGGCAGGCTTTCGGGGCGGTCTTCCCCTTGTAGATGAATCCGCAGTTGCGGCATTGCCACATGATTTCCTCGTCGCGCTCGAACACCTTGCCGGCCTCCACTCTTGCGAGCAGCGTGCGGTAGCGTTTCTCGTGCTCAGCCTCTACGGTGGCGATGTTGCGGAAGATGGCGGCGATGGCGGTGAAGCCTTCGTCCTCGGCCACTTGGGCGAATTCCGGGTACATTTCCTCCCACTCCTCGTTCTCTCCTTCGGCGGCGGCCTTCAAATTCTCGGCGGTCGTGCCGATTTTACCGGCAGGGAAAGTGGCCGTGATTTCCAGCGGTCCGCCTTCCAGCAGTTTGAAGAAGCGTTTCGCATGTTCCTTCTCTTGTTCGGCTGTTTCCATGAAAACGCCTGCGATTTGCTCATATCCTTCCTTCTTGGCCACGCTGGCGAAGAATGTGTAGCGGTTCCGCGCTTGGGATTCTCCGGCGAACGCTTTCAATAAATTTTGTTCTGTTTTCGTTCCTTTTAAATTCATAGCTTTTATTTTTAGTGTTACTTTTTGCAATGTTACGATAAAAAGAACGGGAAAACAAGTGTTGCGGTTGTTTTTTTGCTAAAATAGACTCGTTCTTTTTAAACGGGATTAGCTGTTCTTTTCTATATAATAATTTTGCACGCCCAGCTCGTTGTACGTTTTCACCAGCTCCTCCTCGTTGTCCGAGATGACCAGCAGCTTGTCGCCGGTGGTCAGCTTGGTCTTGCCCGTCGGTACCCGGTAGGTGGATTCCCGTTTGACGAGCACCACCAGAGTGTTGTCCGGGAGGGTCAGGTCCATGAGCCGGTTGCCGTGCGTCAGCATGGCCGGCTCCACTTCGATTTCGGACAGGGCCGTTTTGATTTCCTCGGGCAGCTCCACGTTGAACGTCCTTTCTTGCTCTTCCGGTGTCGACAGGCCCAGCAGGTTGGCGAATCCGCTCACGGTGGTGCCCTGTATCAGCAGGGAGAGAATCGTGATGAAGAACACGACGTTGAAGATGAGCGACGCGTTGGGAATGTCGGCAATCAGGGGATAGGTGGCGAAAATGATGGGGACGGCTCCCCGCAATCCCACCCACGACACGAACGTCTTGGCCTTGAACGACATTTTCCTGAACGGCAGCAGGCAGAGGAACACGGACAGCGGCCTGGAAAAGAGTATCATGAACACGCCGACAAATATGCCCAACGAGGCCACCGGCAGCAGTTCCGCCGGGTTCACCAGCAGGCCGAGCGTGAGGAACATCACGATTTGCGCCAGCCACGTCACCCCGTCGAAGAAGGTGGTCAGGGTCTTCTTGTGGACAATCTTGCTGTTGCCGACGACCAGTCCCGCCAGATAGACGGCCAGATAACCGTTGCCGTGCAGCAGGTTGGTGAAGGAGAACACAAAGAACACGAACGCCAGCAAAAGGACCGCATAGAGTGATTGGCTGATGTTTATCTTGTTGAGCGTCAGTACGCCCAGTTTTCCCAACGCGAAGCCGCAAATGGAACCCACGCTCATTTGTAACAGGAATTGCCAGATGGTCGTCGCTATGCTCGTCTCGCCCGATTGGATGATTTGTATCAACAAGATGGTCAGCATGTAGGCCATCGGGTCGTTACTGCCGCTTTCCAATTCCAGCATCGGGCGCAGATGTTCCCGCAGGCCCTGCCTTTTCGAGCGTAATATCGAGAACACCGAGGCGGAGTCCGTCGACGACATCACCGCCGCAAGCAACAGCGACTCCGTGAAGGAAAGGCACACGAACGAATTGTCCAGATTGGTCAGCCAATATATGAAATATCCCGTCACCAATGCGGTCACCATGACGCCCGTCGTCGCCAGCACGACGCCTTGTCCCAGCACGGGCTTGATTTCCTTCGTGCTGGTGTCCATTCCCCCCGAGAAAAGGATGATGCTCAATGCGATGACACCGATGAATTGCGCCGTGTGGGGGTTGTGGAACTGGATTCCCACCCCGTCGCTTCCGAAGAGCATGCCGACCCCGAGGAACAACAACAAGGCGGGAAACCCGAAACGGAATCCCGCCTTGCCCACCAATATGCTGATAAATAGAAGAATCGATCCGACGAATAGAATGTTTTCCGCTGTTAGTATCATGTTTGTGTCTGTTAGGTTGGACGTGAGGGGTTTTTAGGCCGGCGTGTCGCCTTTTGGTTTGGAATTGTCTCTTTTCCGGGTGGCTGGGCGATGATTGCGGAAACGCTTTTTGCCGCCTCCTTTCCCGTTGGAACGGCCGGGCGCGTATTCGGGAGCCTCGCCAAGCCTGGCGGGCAGGGGAATCTTGTAGACCTCCTCGCCGAGGAATTTTTCGATGCGTTGGAATCTCCCCTGGTCCTCCACCGACACGAAAGTCAAGGCCACGCCTTCGGCGCTTGCCCTTGCGGTCCGTCCGATGCGGTGGATGTAGTCTTCCGGGTCGTGGGGCACGTCGTAGTTGATGACCAGGCCGATTTCGTCAATGTCGATGCCCCGGGACACGATGTCCGTCGCCACGAGGATGTCGACCTTTCCGTTCTTGAAGTCCAGCATCACCTTTTCCCGCTCTTCCTGTTCCAAATCGGAGTGCATGGCCGCCACGTTGAACTTCATCCGCTTGAGGTTAAAGGCCAGGTCCTTCACTTTTTGCTTCTTCGAGGAGAAAATGATAGTTTTGTGGCTCACCGGCTTGCTGAACAATTCCTCGATGATGCCGGTCTTTTGATACTCCGTGCAGATATAGGCCGCCTGCATGATGGCCTCGTTCGGTTTCGACACGGCGACGTTGATTTCCGCCGGGTCGCGCAGCACCTTCTTGGCCAGTTGCCTGATTTTTGGGGGCATGGTGGCCGAGAACATCAGGGTTTGCCGTTCTTTCGGCAGTTTGTTCACGATTTGCATGATATCGTCGTGGAATCCCATGTCCAGCATCCGGTCGGCCTCGTCGAGGATGAAGAAACGGATGTGGGAGAGGTCCACGTCGCCCGTTTGCAGCAAGGCGATCAGCCGACCGGGGGTGGCGATGCACACCTCGGCGCCCATCAGCAACGCCCGCTTCTGTTGGTCCCACAAATTGCCGTCCCCGCCGCCGTACACCGCCGCAGTGGATATCGGCAGAAAATAGGAAAAGCCCTCGAACTGCGTGTCTATCTGTTGGGCCAGCTCCCGCGTGGGGGCCATGATCAGCGCCTGCACGGCGGCCTCTTCTTGCGGTTCTTGGATCAGCTTGTTCAATATCGGTAAAATGTACGCGGCGGTCTTGCCCGTCCCGGTTTGGGCGCAAGCGATCACGTCTTTGCCTTCCAACACGACCGGAATCGTCAGTTCTTGAATGGGGGTCGTCTCTTGAAAATTCATCGCGTCCAAACCGTCCAGTAAGGCGTCGTCTAAATCCAGCTCGTCAAATCTCATCTCTCTCGTTATTAAAATAGTTTTTTGTGAGGTTGCTTATCTCCCGCGAAGATAAAAAAAATCGCGGAACGGACGAACGAATCGCGGCGAAAATACCGCGCCCCTTCTCTCCGCCGCCTTGTTTTGGGGAAAATGCGGGGGAAAATTGAAGTTGGTGTGTGGTCGCGCTGTCATGGGGAAGGTTTACTCGAAAAGCTTGCTCCACTCGTCGAACCGTCTTACGGGAATCTCTCCGAATTGGGCGAGTTTCCGGCGTGCCTCTTCGGGCGTGCGTTCCTGTGTCAGGTGGCTTTTTGTGTAAAACGTGTCGGCATACGTGATTAGTTTTTCTTCCAGGGTTTCGGGCACCATGTCCCGGTGAGGGAGAGGCAGACCTTGCTCTTCAATCATCGCTTTCGTGAATCCCGTTCCCGTGTGCCGTTCGCAGACCAGGGCGTGGCGGGGCAATCCTTCCTTGCGCAGCAAGTCAGCCCCGAGATATCCGTGGCAAATGTAGGGCTTGTCCCCGTGGCATCCGATTCCGGGAGCGTCCGTGTAAAATATCCCGATGTCGTGCAACATGGCCCCTTCCTCCACAAATGCCGTGTCCAGTCCCAGTTCCGGATGGCGGGCCGCCAGGGCTAAAGCCTTGCGGGCTACTAATTGGCTGTGAGTTATCAACGCCTGATATGCCAAGTCTCCCGGCGTATAATATTTCTCAATTATGGTGAATACGTCTAACATAACGTTGTTATTTGAGGACGAAATTACGAAAATATCCGTAATTTTGCGCCCCGAAAGATGAGAATATAATATGATACGGATAAATGTAGTCATCACGGTGAAGCCGGAGAATCGGGAGCGTCTCCTCCGGCTGTTGGGCGAGATGGGTGATTTGTCTCGTCGGGAAAACGGATGTGCCGGATACGAGGTCTTGGAGAATGTTCGTTCTCGCACGGAGCTTATGATTGTCGAGACGTGGACGGACGACGAGGTTTTGGCCGCGCACAAGGCCGCCGACCACTTCCAGCGGATTATTCCGGAGGCCAAGGCTTTGGCGGAGGATTGGCAGAGTCTGAGATTTGATTTTTAATTGCTTTTTAGATTCGATAATCACAGGCCGGGGCATGCGAGTGCCTTTGTCTGTTTAAAATAATGTAGACATGACAGCGATAAACACGACGCACTTATTGGAGACCAAGCCTGTCGGGAAATTACTTTTGCAATATTCCATTCCCGCCATTATTGGCATGACGGTCACCTCCCTTTATAACATCATCGACAGCATTTTCATCGGCCACGGCGTGGGGCCCATGGCCATATCCGGTCTCGCCATCACCTTCCCCTTGATGAATCTTGTCATCGCTTTCTGCACCCTTTTGGGCATAGGCGGAGCCACGATTACCTCCATCTTCCTTGGGCAGAAGGACACCGCCAAGGCCACCCGTGTCCTGGGTAATGTCACGGTGCTTTGCGTGGTCACGGGTGTTTGCTTCGGAGGACTGATGCACATTTTCTTGGAGCCCATCCTCCGTTTCTTCGGGGCCAGCGACGACACTCTGCCTTACGCTTACGAGTTTATGTCCGTCCTCCTTTACGGGAACCCCTTGTCGTTCACATTCCTTGGATTGAACCATCTGATGCGGGCCTCGGGCTATCCGAAAAAGGCCATGTGGACCTCTTTGCTCACCGTCTTCGTCAATGTCATTATCGCTCCCATTTTTATCTTTTCCTTGAAGTGGGGTATCGCAGGGGCCGCTATCGCCACGTTGATTGCCCAGGCCTGCGGATTGGTCTGGATACTTTTCCATTTTTTCAACACAAACAGTGCCGTCCATTTCAAGCGGGGCATTTTCCGCCTGGACAGACGCATCATCTCCAACATCCTTTCCATCGGCATGTCCCCCTTTCTGATGAACCTGTGTTCCTGTTTCGTGGTGGTCATTATCAACACCAGTTTCCAAAAGTACGGCGGCGATTACGCCATCGGCGCTTACGGAATCGTGAACCGCGTCGTCATGCTTTTCGTGATGATTGAGTTGGGCCTGACCCAGGGCATGCAGCCCATCATTGGCTACAACTACGGGGCTTTGCGCATGGACCGCGTCATCCGGGCACTTCGCTACGCCGTCACGGCCGGTGTGTCCATCATGACTTTCGGTTTTCTCATGGCCGAGGTTTTCCCCGGGGCGCTCGTCTCCCTCTTCACGGACCATCACGAGCTTACCGACATGGCGAAAGTGGGCATGCGTATTATTTGCATCCTCTATCCTCTTGTGGGGGCGCAAATCGTCATCACCAACTTCTTCCAATCCATCGGCAAGGCGAAAGTGTCCATCTTCCTCGCCCTCTCCCGTCAGTTGCTCTTCTTGATACCGGGACTGTTCATCCTGCCGCTTTATTTCGGCATAGACGGCGTGTGGGCGAGCCTTCCCGTGGCCGACGCCATTTCCGTCTTTGTCACGCTGGGCACGCTGCTCTATTTCTACCGCCGCGGCCTGTTCTCTTCCAAGCCGGCCTTTTGAGCTTGTGGCGAGGACGACGGCGCGCTTGGGGAATGCGTCTGCTGGGCTTGGCGCATTGCCCGCATGGGGACGGATTATCCTTTCCCGCCGCCGATGAACTTTCCCGCCAGTTTGTGCACCTGTTTCGCCCTGGGAGAGGACAAGTCCCATTTCCCCAGCTCCTCTCTCAGCACCTCCGGGAATTTTTTGCCGATGTCCTTTAGCGCGTTTCCCACCGACTTGCGGACATATTCGCTCTCGTCCTCCTTGCGGGAGGCCAGCAGCCGTATGGCCGTCTCGGGATGTTCCTTGAAATAGGGACGGCTTGTCCATACCCGCAGACCCTCGCTGGCGGCTCTGCGCACGTTCGGCCGCTCGTCTTCCAGCCACGCCGTGATAAGCGGAAGGGCGTTCTCGTACCCGATAAGACGGCAATGGTTGTCGAAAGCCATGGCCACCACCTCCTGTACTTTCCAGCTCGGATGGCGGCTCGCTTCGTCTCGTAGAAACTCCAGGCCTTCCTTACGGTCGCAATAGCCGAGCAGGAGCACGCCCGTCTCCTGTATTTGGAAATTCTCCGATTGGTAAAGGGACATCCCCGTGTCGAGGCACTTTGCGGGGGAGTGCGTCTCGTAAAACCTCTTTGCCTCTGCCTTCACTGTTTTCAGACTGTCCTTCTCCGGAATGACCTGTGCCAGATATTTCTCGTAGTCGTTCATCTATTGCTCTGTTTGCGTGTTTACAAATAAAAGCTTCCGGCCAACCGGAAGCTTTTGCTTATGTTCAAGGTGACGCGTGTCTGCCGCTGCGTCTCAGGCTCTGAGACCGTTCACTCCGCCGCAGTCGGATAGGGCTTCTTTCGTGCTGAACTCCATGAGCGGCGACACGGCCTCGCACCTCGTCGAGCTTTGATATTCGAACAGTTGCGCGGTGAAACGTCTGCCGCCCCGTGTCAGCACCAGCCGCAGCTTCACGTCCGTCTTGTCTTCGTCTTTGTGGCTCAATTGCATCACGTCTTTAAATTGTTTCGTCTCCAACAGGTATTGCACCCGTGGCAGGTCGTTCGCTTCGAAAAATAATTCGAAATTGTTCTCTTCTTCCCGTTTTTTGAAATTGACTAGCGTTTTCATAGTGTGTGTAAGTTTGTTGCCGGACTACCGGCGTGTGTTTTCGTGTTTGTGAATGATAAAGAAATCCGCCTTTCGCGGGTGCCTTGGCCCCGCGAACCTACTCTTGTCGATTGTGGGGATAAGGAAATCAAATGGTCAGACGGCAGAGTTTGTGAAAGTACCGTTCCGCCTTCTCGTTTCGCGCCGTCTCCTGGGCCTCTTTCGTCATGCCGGAAAGGTTGCTTTCCGCTGTTTCCTCGACAGGCGTTGCCAAATGTCGGGACAACATGCGTGCTCGCGCCGTCATCTCGTGGACTGTCAGGCGGACCGCCTCGGTCGGCGTGACAGCAGTGACTTGTAATACGGGAATTTGAAATTTTTGGGTCTCTTCGATGGCCTCCTGAAGTTCCTTCAGCTCGTGGCGCACCCGTCCCGCCTCCCGCTCGGTCATCATCAACCCTGCGGCGACGCTCGTTAGCTGGGCTATCACGAGAATCAGAAAACTATGTAATACATACCGTGCCATCGTCATAATTGTTTAACACCTCAAAACTACATAAAATAATTCGGATAATCAACAATATCTCCAATAAAAAAAATAATTAAAAAATATTGCCTATATTTGCCCCGTTCTTTAGGATGGAATACAAACTTAAATAGGATACGATGACGACACGAACAAAGACCTTGCTGCTGCTTTGCGGCTTCGCCCTTTGCCTTGCGGCCTGCGCCGCGCCCCGTTATTCACGTTGGTACGAGTCACCCAGGGGCCTCGACCTTTCCGGCGGTCATTGGCTTGTGGTGCCGGTGGAGACGGCTCTTCCCCTTGCGGACAAGGAAGCTCTCACCCGCCTCCTTGCCGGAAGCCTGCGCTCCATGCGGGGCGATTCCGTGGACCTCCTCGGCGAGGTGGCGCTCAAATACCTCTCTCCGGCCAAATTCGCTGCGGAGCTTCGGCCGGAATTGCTGGAAACCCTGAGGAAGACCACCACCTACGACTACGTGGTCACCGCCCGGGTCACTGTCCCGCGCTCCGACATGGGGACTCTTGGGGCCATTCCCGGTGTCTGGCAGAAAAACGAGGCGGAGGCCATCCTCCTCGTTTACGACGTCTCCTCCGGTGCCCGCGTCTACTGCCAGCGTGTCACTGCCGTTGTGTCTGTCGACGAGGGGGACGGCGACGTGTGGTTTGCCGCTTCGGGCCGGAAGCTCGCCCGCAAGGCGTTGAAGAAAGCTTTGGGAGGGTTGCGGCGCGGGTCTATCCTTCCGTAGAGGAAAATTACGCCCCGCCGCCTTCCCGTGGCATGTTTTTTGAACTTCCTTTTTTGTCACGTGAAACGGAATATTAACAATTAAACAAGAATATCATGAAACTCAGTGAAAAATTAGCGAAGGCGTTCGACAAGCAAATCAACGCCGAAATGTGGTCCTCCAACCTCTATCTCTCCATGGCCCTCTACTTCCAGAAGGAAGGCATGGACGGTTTCGCCCATTGGATGAAAAAGCAGGCTGAGGAAGAAATGGAGCACGCCCACAAAATGATAGACTACGCCATTGACCGCGGTGCCGATGTCAACATCGCCCAAATCGATGCTGTCCCCACGACTTGGGAAAACCCCATAGCCGCCTTTGAGAACGTCTACAACCACGAGTGCAAAGTCTCCGCCATGATCGACGACATGATGAACATCGCCGAGGCCGACAAAGACCACGCCACCCGTGACTTCCTCTTCTGGTTCGTCCGCGAGCAAGTCGAGGAGGAGTCCACCGCCAAGAAAATCCTCGACGACCTTAACCGCTACGGCGAGTGCCACATCGCCATCGTCGACCACGAGCTTGGCAAGCGTTGATTGCTCCCGTCTGACAATTTGTCATAAAAAGAGGGATGTGTCAGTTTTGACACACCCCTCTTTCTTTTTGCTATGGATGAGTGTTATTGGAACTCTTGCAGAATCTTCTCCACGTCGCCGGGAACCACTCTTCCGTACACCTTCTCGCCGATTAGCACCACCGGCGCCAGGCCGCACGCTCCCACGCATCGCAGGCTCGACAGCGAGAACTTCCCGTCCGGGGTCGTCTCCCCCACGTTGATGTTCAGCACGCGCTTGAACTCGTCCAGCACCTTCTCCGCCCCCCGCACGTAGCACGCCGTCCCCATGCACACCGAGATAGGGTGCTCGCCCTTCGGCTCCATGGAAAAAAACGAGTAGAAAGTCACCACCCCGTACACCTTGCTTACCGGAATGTTCAATTGGCGGGCTATAATCTCCTGCACCTCCCGCGGCAGATAGCCGAACGCCTCCTGCGCCTCGTGCAGGATGTTGATTAGCTCGCCCGGCTGGTTGCCGTGTTTGTCGCAGATACTCACCAATTGGTCCACTTTGCATTTTGCTAACTTTATCTGTGTCATATATGGAATGCTCTTATTGTTCAACAAATTCTTTCCCCCGGTTGAAATAACACGTGTGCAACAGATGGTGGGCTTTCTCGCTCATCGGTTTGCCCATGAACTCCTCGTACAGCGCGATGATGTACGGATTCTCGTGCGATTTCCGGAGCCTCTTGCCGGAGTCTTCCGCGTACAAGGCTTCCGCCCTGGCCTTCAATCTTCTGGAATCGCCGTGGTGCAGGGGCTGGCCGCCGCCGCCGATGCAGCCGCCCGGACACGCCATCACCTCGATGGCGTGGTACGGGCACTCGCCGGCCCGAAGGGCCTCCATCAACCGCCGCGCGTTGCCCAGCGTGTGGGCCACCGCTACTCTCACCTCCACGCCGTTCACCTCTATCGTGGCCTCTTTCAGCCCCTCCATGCCGCGCACCTGCTTGAAGTCCACGCTGTCCAGCGTCCGTCCCGTCTGCAGCTCGTAGGCCGTCCGCAGGGCGGCCTCCATCACGCCGCCGCTCGCCCCGAAAATCACTCCGGCGCCGGTGGACTCTCCCAGCGGAGCGTCGAAATCCTCGTCCGGCAGCTGCGGGAAGTCGATGTTCGCCCGCTTGATCAGGGCCGCCAGCTCCCGCGTCGTGATGGAATAGTTCACGTCCGGGTCCCCGTCGGTCTTGAACTCCTCCCGCTCGCACTCGAACTTCTTCGCCACGCAAGGCATCACCGACACCACCACCAGGTCCTCCCGCCGGATGCCCATCTTCTCCGCCCAGTACGTCTTCGCCACAGAACCGAACATCTGCTGCGGCGACCGCGCCGTCGACGGGTACTCCAACAGGTCGGGGAACTGCTTCTCGTAGAAGTTCACCCATCCCGGGCAGCACGACGTGATGATGGGCAGCTTCACCTCCTTGTCTCCACCCAGGAACGCGTTCAGCCGTCCCAGCAGCTCCGTCCCTTCCTCCATGATGGTCAGGTCGGCGGCGAAGTCCGTGTCGAACACCTTGGCGAAGCCCAGTCGCCGCAACGCCGCCACCATCTTTCCTGTCACCGACGTCCCCGGCTCAAGCCCGAACTCTTCGCCCAGAGCCGCCCGCACGGCGGGAGCCGTCTGCACAATCACCGTCTTTCCCGGAGCGGCCAGGTCGCGGAGCAGCCGCTCTGTGTGGTCGATTTCCGTCAACGCTCCCACGGGGCACACCGCCACGCATTGCCCGCAGAACGTGCACTCCGTGTCCTTCAGGTCAAGGTCGAACGCCGGGCTCACGATGGCCCCGAACCCCCGGTTCGCGGCCCCCAGCGCGCCCACCGACTGCACCTCGTTGCACATCGTCTCGCACCGACGGCAGTAAACGCACTTGCTCATGTCGCGCCGGATGGAGGGGGAGAGGTCCACGCGGTATTCCGACCGCGCCCCTTGGAACGGAATCTCCCGTATCCCCAGCTTGATTGCCGCGGCCTGCAACTCGCAGTTGCCCGACTTCGCGCACACAAGGCAGTCCGACGGATGGTCCGACAAAATCAGCTCCATCACCGTCCTGCGGGCGTTCAGCACCCGCATCGTGTTCGTCCGCACCTCCATCCCGTTCTCGCACCGCGTGGCGCACGACGGGGCCAGATTGCGGCGGCCCTTCACCTCCACCACGCACAGCCGGCACGACGCCGGCGCGTTCTTGACGCACAAATCTTCCAAATTCATATAGCACAAGGTCGGGATATCGATGCCCATCCCCCGCGCCGCCTCGAGGACCGTCGTCCCCTTCGGCACGCTGACCTCGCGATTGTCTATTTTTAACGTTACATTCTCGCTCATGATACTAAAACTTCCTCTGGTTTCACAATATCCTTCATCTCGTGCTGATGGCCTTGAACTTGCACTTCTCCAAGCACGTCCCGCACTTGATGCACTTCCCCGTGTCGATGAAATGCGGGCTCTTCCGCTCGCCCACGATGGCGTCCACCGGGCAATTGCGCGCGCAAAGCCCGCAACCGATGCAAAGCTCCGGGTCGATGTGGAACGACAGCAGCGCCTTGCACTTCCCTGCCGGGCACTTGTGGTCCCGGATGTGCGCCACGTACTCCTCGTAGAAATTGTTGAGCGTCGACAGCACCGGGTTCGGCGACGTCTGCCCCAGCCCGCACAAGGCCGTGTCCTTGATCACCTGGCTCAGGTTCCTCAGCGTCTCCAAATCCTCCATCGTCCCCTTCCCCTCGGTAATCTTGTCAAGCAACTCGTGCAGCCGCTTGTTCCCCACGCGGCAGGGCGTGCACTTCCCGCACGACTCCTCCACCGTGAAGTCCAGGTAGAACTTCGCCACCGACACCATGCAGTCGTCCTCGTCCATCACAATCATTCCCCCCGAGCCCATCATCGACCCCGAGGCCACCAGATTGTCGAAATCTATCGGCACGTCCAGGTGCTTCTCCGTCAGGCAGCCGCCCGACGGGCCGCCCGTCTGCACCGCCTTGAACTTCTTCCCGTTCTTGATGCCGCCGCCGATCTCGTAAATCACCTCCCGCAGCGTCGTCCCCATCGGCACCTCGATCAGGCCCACGTTGTTGATTTTCCCCGCCAGTGCGAACACCTTCGTCCCCTTCGACCGCTCCGTCCCTATCTTGTTGAACCAGTTCGCCCCCTTCGTGATAATCACCGGGATGTTGGCGAACGTCTCCACGTTGTTCACGTTCGTCGGACGGTTCAGGTAGCCCGACTCCGCAGGGAAAGGCGGCTTCATCGTCGGCTCCCCGCGCTTCCCCTCCATCGAGTGGATAAGCGCCGTCTCCTCCCCGCACACGAAAGCCCCCGCCCCGTACCGTATCTCGATGTCGAAACAGAAATCCGTCCCGAAAATCCGCTCCCCGAGCAGCCCGTACTCCTTCGCCTGGCCGATGGCCACCTGCAGCCGGTGGATCGCCAGCGGATACTCCGCCCGGATGTAAACCAGACCCTTCGTCGCCCCTATGCTGTAGCCACAAATCGCCATCGCCTCCACGATCGAGTGGGGGTCTCCCTCCATGATCGACCGGTCCATGAACGCCCCCGGGTCCCCCTCGTCGGCGTTGCACACCACATACTTCTGGTCGGCCTTGTACTTGCTGGCGAACTCCCACTTCGTCCCAGTCGGGAAACCGGCGCCCCCGCGGCCCCGAAGGCCCGACAGCTTCACCTCGGCGATCACCTCCTCCGGCGTCATCTCCGTCAGGCACTTCGCCAGCGCCGAGTACCCGTCGCGCGCGATGTACTCGTCGATGTTCTCCGGATTGATGAAGCCGCAGTTACGCAGCGCGATGCGCAGCTGCTTCTTGTAAAACTCCATGTGCTTCGAGTCGCTCACCGGAGCCTTCCGCTCCGGGTCCTTGTACAGCAGCCGCTCCACCTTCCGGCCCTTGATGATGTGCTCCGCCACGATTTCCTCCGCGTCCTCGGGCTTCACCTGCACGTAAAACGTGTTGTCCGGCATCACCTTCACGATCGGCCCCTTCTCGCAGAAGCCGAAACACCCCGTGGCGATCACCTGTACCTCGTCCTCCAGATTCTTGTCCCGCAGGCACTCCTCCAGCCGCGTCATGATGTGCTGGCTGGCCGACGCCCTGCACCCCGTTCCTCCGCAAACGAGGATATGCATCTTGTAACTCATACGTCCTTCCGATTAGATTGATAGATTCCACATAATTATTGAATCGACTGGTAATTGGCCGGGATGATTCCCTCCACCAGCTCGTCGTTCTTCAGATACTTCTCGATGATTTCCGCGGCCTTCTCCGGCGTCACCCGCCCGAACACGATGGGCTCCCGCCCCGGCTTCGTGATTTCCACCGTTGGCTCGGCGTAGCAGTAGCCCATGCACCCCGTCTGCGTCACGATGGCGTTCACGCCGTTCTCCGCCAGGTGGTCGATGAAATAGCTCATCGTCTCCTTGCTCCCGCTGGCGATGCCGCACGTCCCCATCGCCACCTTGATTTGCACCAGCCGGTCCGCCTGCTCGCTCTTTTCCCGCAGGTCCAGCTTCTCCCGCACCTGCTCCTTGATGCGTTTCAGATCTGATAGTGATTTGATTTTCTCCATACAGTTCGCGTAATTTTTGATTCCTATGTTTGATTCATGATAAGTCTCGGATATTCTCCCGCGCCATCTCCTCCAGCGCGGCGGCGATCTCGGGATTGTTGATGGGCACGTCGCCCAGCGCCTCCCGTATCTCCCGCGTGTCGAACACGTACGCCCCACGTCCCGTCTCGTGCCGGTACACGACGTCGATTCCCGGGTTTGCCGCCGCCAGAAGCGCCACCGTCCCCCCCAGGTCGCCCGCCGGGGGCGTGTCCCAGTCGCTCAGCCTGAACACAGCCCTCACCGTCGTCCCCTCGCCCTCCCGCGACTCGATGGCGAACGACCCGCCCGTCCGCTCCGCGTTCTGCTTCAGCAGCGGGATTCCCAGCCCCACCTTCCGCGTCGTCCGGCTCGTGAAAAACGGGTCCGTCACCCTCGCCAGCGTCTCCGCCGTCATCCCCCGCCCGTTGTCGCGCACCACCACCGTCAGCGAGTCCTCCTTCCGGCTCTCCCTGTACTCGATCTCGATCCGGGTGGCTCCCGCCCTCACCGAGTTCTGCGCGATGTCCATCACGTGTGCGGCTATGTCTTGCATGTTCGCGGCCAAGTTTTAATTCATAACAAAAATCCCTTCCACGCTTTCAAACCGTTAGAAAGCGTCCCAAATATACTTGAAATCCCGAAACCTGCAAACGATTTGGCCTTGCAATCCCCTAATATGGAATCGTTCTAAATCCCGCCTCCCGTCGTCCCCGTTTCAAGGGGAGGTGAAAGTCTGAACATTAAGGTCGTCCCGCCCTTCCTCCGTCTTGGCGGGAGCCTCCCGGGAGGGGCCTCGGCCGCGGTCCGGGGCGGTGGAGGCGGGGAAACGGGCTCCGGCCCTGTCCTCGTCCGGCATTTCTCCCCGTCTCTTTGGGCGGTTCTTCCTGTCGTTTTTTGAGGCGGGCTCTCCTGCTTCACCGGTGCTTCTCACCGGTCTCTCCGGCAATCAAGTCTTGATCATCTCTTGGTTATCTCTTGGTTATTGCTTGGTTTTGCAAGTGCGGATTAGGTATTGTCGGAGATTCTTCCTAATTTTGTCTGCCGGAGAAGACGGAGTGGAGACGGAGAGAAGTGCCGGAGGGGACGGAGAGGATAGGCACACGGATTGTGGAACATTTAAAAAGGAAAAGGCCATGAAAGTGAAAGATTCTTCAAGGGGATTGTACAGCGGCAAGGTCGGAGGCTGGATTTATTATGTGCGCGACGGGAGAGGATACGTCCGCTCGCTCCCGGACCCGAAGAAATACGAGCCGAGCGAGAAACAGCGGGCGACGAACGAGCGTTTCCGGGCAGTGCAGGGGTTTTATAAGTTCTTTCGGGAGAAAGTGTCGCCGGACATTTGGAGCGTGGCGGCGAAGACGGAGGGGAAGATGGGGTCGAACCTGTTCTTCTCGCGGAATTGCCGCTGTTTCGATGGGCGGGGGACGCTGGTGGACGCGGGCGCGTTCCAGTTCTCGGAGGGGAGTCTCGCTCCGCTGACGCTGCCGGAGGTGGAGCCGCTTGGGGGCGGGCGCTTCCGGGTGAGGTGGCAGCCGTGCGAGGAGATGACAACGGCGGCGGCGACGGACCGCCTGCGGGTGGGCGTCGTGCGCATCGGGCTGGTGGACAGGGGGGAGCAGGACTGGCAATTGCGCGGCGCGTATTGGGCGGAGGAGGAGCGCGGCGCGCGGGGCGACGGCGAGGGGGAGTTCTTCGTGGAGAAGTGGGACGAGGTGGCGGAGACGCACGCCTACCTGTTGTTCGAGCGGGCCGACGGCTTGGCCTGGTCGCCGTCGCGCCACGTGGCGCTGGAGTTGTGACGGCCCCTTCCGCCGCTGTCGCCGCGGCTTTGCGTTTGGGATGGCGCCTTGGAAGAAGGCCGGAGTGCGTGCCGGAACGCAATTTTCATGCCCTTCGTCGCGCTCCCCTCGCTTTGGGGGAGGTGGGGCAATATCGCCGTTCAAGTGTTTAAATGATGGCGTGTCGAGATAGCCGGTTTCCCTTGTTTAAGGGGAGGAGTTGCGGAACAATGGGATTCAGCCGAATGACTTTGCCCCGCGAACTCTTTCCTTAAGGTCGGGGAAGTGCCCCGAAGGGGGGCAGGGGTGTGAAAACGGTATCTCGACACGGTCTCGTCGGTTCGGCACGCCCCCGGGCGTGTCATTTCGCACGTTTGCGGCGGTCGAGCTCGGTTTTGAGCATGCGGAGCTCGCGGCCGGTCTGGCCTGCGACGGAGGTATTCTCCTCGGCGCGGCGGATGAGGTAGGGGAGGACGTCGCGGACGCGGGCGTAGGGGACGTACTTGGTGACGTTGTAGCCCTCGTGGGCGAGGTTGAAGGAGATGTTGTCGCTCATGCCGAGGAGCTGGGCGAAGAAGATGCGGGTGTCGTTACGGGCGATTCCCTTTTCGTCGATGAGCTTGGCCAGCAGGTAATTGCTCTCCTCGTTGTGCGTCCCCATGAAGAGCTCGAAATGGTCGAGGTTGTCCATGACGAAGCGGACTCCTTCGTTGAAGTTGGCGTCGGTGGCGGGCTTGTCCTTGCATATCGGGTCGGGGTAGCCCATGGCTGCGGCGCGGGCGCGCTCGGCCTCCATGTAGGCGCCGCGGACGAACTTGATGCCGGCGACGTAGCCTTTTTCTTTCGCGTCGTCGAGGATGCGGCGGAGGTAGGGCATGCGGTCGTGGCGGTACATTTGGAGGGTGGCGAAGACGATTGCCCTGCGTTTGTTGTATTTCCGCATGGCCTCGTCGGTGAGCTCGTCGAGGGCGTCCTGGAAGCAGCAGTCCTCGGCGTCGACGATGAGGCGCACGTCGTTGTCGTGGGCCCGTTGGCAGAAGGCCATGAACCGTTTTTTGAACTCAAGGAATTCCTTGGTCTCCTCGGGGGTGAGTTCCTCTCTTTTCTCGGAGGCTTTGGCCAGCAGCTCGTCGGTGGTGATTGTGGAGGGTTTGAACACGGCGTAGGCGAGGTTGTCGTTTCCCTTGGCGAAGTCGATGGAGCGGATGGTCTCCTCGAAGGTGGCTTGTATGCCCTCGGGGGTCTGTTCGCCCTCGGCGGAGTAGTCGAGGGTGGTGCGGACGTTGAAGCGGCGGAGGTGCTCGATGCTTTTCTTGCAGTCCTCCAGTGTCTCGCCGCCGACGAATTGTTTGTAGAGGGTGGGTTTGACGGCCCATGCCAGCGGGAAATGGATTTTCAGGGCGACGCGGCTCGCCACGCTGGCGCAGCGGACTATCCAGGGGTGCTTGATGGTGTTGAAGAGGAGGTAGGCGTTCCGGAGCTCGGATTGCGACTTGGCCGAGAAGGCGATTTCGGTGTTGTTGAAGTCTAACATGGTAGGTAAGTTTTTAGGTGAGTCAAAAAGTAAGGATAAAGGGACGCGCGCGGCCGGTCGCCGCGGGGTCGCCCGGAGGGCGGCCGGCCATGCGCGCTCCACGCGTCCGCGGGCGGGATTATTTCTCGCCCAGGAACGGGTAGGCGTAGCTGGTGGGCGGCACCAGGGCTTCCTTTATGCACCGCGGGTTGGTCCAGCGTATGAGGTTCAGCGGGCCGCCGGCCTTGTCGTTCGTCCCGGAAGCGCGCGAGCCTCCGAACGGCTGCTGGGCGATGACGGCCCCCGTCGGTTTGTCGTTGATGTAGAAGTTTCCGGCGGAGTAGCGCAGTTTGTTGAACGCCTTGTCGATGGCGTAGCGGTCGTGGGCGAAGATGGAGCCGGTGAGTCCGTAGGGCGACGTGCGGTCGCAGAGCTCCAGGGTTTCCTCGTATTTGTCGTCGTCGTAGAGGTAAATGGTGATGACCGGCCCGAAGATTTCCTCGACCATGGTCTTGAACGCCGGGTTGGTGGTCAGAATCACGGTAGGCTCGACGAAGTAGCCGACGGACTTGTCGCCTTTGCCTCCGAAGAGGATTTCGGCGTCGGGGGCCGCTTTCGCGTGGTCGATGTAGCCCATGATGTTGTCGAACGAGGCCTCGTCGATGACGGCGTTGACGAAGTTGGTGAAGTCTTGGACGTCGCCCATTTTGATTTCCTTGAGCATGTCGCCCACGTAGTCTTTGATTTCTTTCCACAGGGACTTGGGCAGGTAGGCGCGGGAGGCGGCGGAGCATTTCTGGCCCTGATACTCGAAGGCCCCGCGGACGATGGCCGTGGCCACTTCAAGCGGGTCGGCCGAGGGATGGGCGAAGACGAAGTTCTTGCCGCCGGTCTCGCCGACGATTTTCGGGTAGGACTTGTAGTGCCCGAGGTTCTCGCCGATTTGGCGCCAGAGGGTGTTAAATGTGGAGGTTGAACCGGTGAAGTGGAATCCCGCCAGGTCGGGGCTGGAGGTGATGACCTTGCCGATGACGCTTCCCTTGCCCGGGATGAAGTTGACCACTCCGTCGGGGACTCCGGCTTCCTTGAACACTTTCATCAGCAGGTAGTTGGAGTAGAGGGCGGTCGTCGATGGCTTCCACACTGCGACGTTGCCCATCATGGCGGGCGCCATGTTGAGGTTGGAGGCGATGGAGGTGAAGTTGAACGGGGTGAGCGAGAACACGAAGCCCTCCAAGGCGCGGTATTCCATGCGGTTCAGCGTCCCCGCCTCGGAGTAGGGTTGGTCGGCGTACACCTGGCTGGCGTAGAAGGTGCTGAAGCGCAGGAAGTCAATCAGCTCGCAGGGAGCGTCGATTTCGGCCTGGAACGGGTTCTTGCTCTGCCCGAGCATGACGGAGGCGTTGAGGAGGTAGCGGTATTTGGTGGCGAGCAGCTCGGCGACGCGCAACATGACGGACGCGCGCTCCACCCAGGGAAGTTCGGACCAGTCCTTGTGGGCCTTCATGGCGGCGTCGATGGCCATGCGCACCTCTTTCTCGCCGGCCTTGTGGTAGGTGGCCAGCACGTGGCGGTGGTCATGGGGCATGACGACGTTTCCGGTGTCGCCCGTGCGGATTTCCTTCCCTCCGATGACGAGGGGGATGTCCCATTTCTCGTTGGACAGTTGCGCGAGCGCCTGTTTCAGGGCCGCTTTCTCAGGGGTGCCGGGAGCGTAGCTCTTTACCGGCTCGTTCGCTGGTTTCGCGAATTGGAATAAAGCGTTGTTCATTGTTTTCGTTATTTTGAATGGTTGTTTTAATTCGTTGCCGTAAACCTAACAAATAATTTTGAGAAATCCCACCGCGGAGGCGTAAAAATTGTCCCGCTTTTGTGAAATTTTCAAAGGTTTGTCCGTTTTCTCATGTCCTGCAGGCGCGGATGGCCGCTCGGACGGCCTCGAAGGAGAGGTCGGCGGGGGCCAGTTCCGTGTGGACGCGCCCGATGTCGTCGAGGTAGTGGGCGTCGGAGGCCGTCGTGAAGGCGTGGGCGGCGAGGGCGGGGTGCTCGGCCAGGATTCTCGCCGGGGAGGAGTGGCGGCTGACCTCCAGCGCGTCGCAGCGCAGGCCGGGGGGGATGAATCCCAGCTGGGAGAGGACGCTGAAGACCGGCCTGTCGACGTGGGCGGGGATGAAGATGCCGTCCAGCTCGTGCGTCGTCCGCTCCACCGTGTCGATGTCGGCGGTCAGGGCCGACAGGAGGAGGAGGGGCTCCTCGTAGAGTATCTCGTCGTCGCGGTTCACCGCCACCTGGTAGCCGAACTTGTCGGGGTTGTTGGGCACGGGGGGAAGGTGGCGGTCGAGGAACCGCTGGAATTCGGCGAGCCGCTCCGGGGTGGGGAAGAAGGCCAGGCAGTGCGCCTCCTCGGCCGTGGTGACTTCCGCCCCGGCGAGGACCGCGACGCCCATTTCCCGTCCCCACTCCTGGATGAGGAGGGCCTGGCGGGTGGAGTTGTGGTCCGTGATGCCGATGAGGCCCAGCCCCCGCTCCAGTGCGGCGCGGAGGATGTTGCCCGGGCTCATGTCGAGGTCTCCGCAAGGGGAGAGCACGGTGTGTATGTGGAGGTCGGCCTTGACGCGCATGGCTACACGGTTTGTTCGGCTTTGAGCGCCTCGTACAGCCGCCCCGTTATCTCGAAGGTCTCTTCTTTGGCGGAGAGGATGGGTATTCCTTCCTCCTCGCTTTCGGCGGCGGTGTCCTCCTCGGGGACGCGCCCTTTCACGAGGACGATGGCGGCGAGGTCCTTCAGGGAGGCGATGGCCATGATGTTCTTGTGCGTCTGGAGGGTCACCCACACGTCGCCTTCCTTGGCGTGTCCCATCACGTCGCTCAGCAGGTCGGAGGTGTATCCTCCTTTGATTTCCCGGCCCAGTCCTTCGCTTCCGGAGCAGACGGAGAGTCCGAGGCGTTCTGTAAGTTCTTGTACTGTCATGGTATGTGTTTTTTTATTCAGGTTGTTCGAATCTTGATATTCCCCACGTGCGCTCGGACAGCCGCAGCGATTCCCCGGCGGTCATGAGGGCGTCCTTGCACAGGAGTTTTTGCATGAAGACGCACTGGTTCAGTTTGGCCTTGCCCTGCACCACGTCCCGCGCCAGGGTCTGGCACGAGGGCGCGCCGCACGCCCCGCAGTCAATGGCGGGGAGCACTTGCATGATGCGTTTGATTTTTTCCATTTTTTCCATGGCGGCCACGAAGTTGTCGTCGAGCTGGTCGATGGAGCGGGGCGGTATTTTCTCGCGCAGCCGCCCGTTGGCGATGAGGTAGTCCTCGTGGCGCGGGATGTCGTTCGCCGACGGGCGGGCCTCCGTGCGGAGTTGCATCCTTTTGCGGAGCCGTTCGATGGTGAGGAAGCGGTTGTTCACGGTGAGGGTCCCGCCGGAGCAGGAGTGGTCGCACGCGCGGAGCTCGAGGTAGTCGATGTCGAGCAGCTCGTCGTTCTCGATTTTCTCCAGGATGTCGCTCACGTTGTGGATGCCGTCGATGGCGAGGCAGCGGCCCTCGAAGCGGGATGCCTCGCCCTCCGACAGCGACCAGGCGATGGCGTCCGGCGACAGGTAGGTCTGCTCCGGCACGGGGGGCAGCGGGGCGTCCTTGTGGAGGGTGAGCCCCATTTGTATTTTGTTGTAGAGGAAGTCGAGGTTGATGACCCCGTCGATGTCGGAGGCGTCTTCCCCGACGGGGCTTTTGACGGCGGCGATTTTCGCGGCGCAGGGGGTCACGTAGAATATGCCGATGTCTTCGGGCGCGACGCCCTCGGCGGTGAATTTCCTGCGGGCGTAGATGGCGGCCAGATCCATGCCCTGCTTCAGGGGCAGGATGTGGTCCAGCAGGGAGGGGAAGCGCACCTGGACGAGCCGCACGATGGCCGGGCAGAATCCGGATATGAACGGGCGCGAGAGGGGGTTCTCCTTCATGTATTTTTGGGTGGCTTTCGCCAGGATGCCGTAGGTCTGCGCCGCCTCGATGACGTGGGTGAAGCCCATGTCGTGCAGCTCGGCGAAAATCTGGTCCTCGGTCACGTCCTCGGCGAACTGTCCGAAGAGCACGGTGGGGAGGATGACCACCCGGTAGCGGTATTGGAATATCCGGCTGAAGTCGTCCTGGGCCACGTAGATGGCGCGGCGAGGGCACGATTTCAGACACATCCCGCAGTCCACGCAGGCGTTTTTGTTGATGGAGGCCTGACCGTCCCGCACCCGGATGGCCTGCGTCGGGCACAGGCTCATGCAGTGCGTGCATCCGACGCAGGTCTTGGGGTCCACTTTTAGTGCGTGATAGAATGGTTCCATGTTTTTTTCCTTTAAGGGTTAAACCGGGTGAGCATGGTGACTTTCGTCCCTTTTCCCACCTCCGACTCGATGTTCAGCTCGTCGCTGTTCTTCCGCATGTTGGGCAGTCCCATGCCGGCGCCGAAGCCCATCTCGCGGACGGCCGCGCTGGCGGTGGAGTAGCCCTCCTGCATGGCGAGCGGGATGTCCGGGATGCCGGGGCCGCGGTCCTCGACGACGACGACGACCCTTTCCGGGGCGATGTCGACCCTCACGTCGCCCTCGTAGGCGTGGGCCACGACGTTCACCTCGGCCTCGTACAGGGCCACGACGACGCGCTTGATGACCGAGGCGCTCACGTTCAACTGTTTCAATATCTTTTTTACCTCGCTGGACGCGAGGCCGGCCTTGGAGAAGTCGCCTCCTTCGATGTGGTACGAGAATTCCATAGGCTCCGTTTTAATATAGAGGTAACAGTCCCGCCTGGTACAATTCCCCGCACACTTTGAACATGCTTTGTTTGCATTGCAGCAGGGTGATGCCGCAGTTCTCGGCCAGCGCGCGCATCTCGGGGGTCACTTGTTTGCCCCGCACGAAGAGGATGCACCAGATGTCCGACATTTCCGCCGTGCGTATCACTTGCACGTTCGCCAGTCCGGTGATGAGCAGCATCTCGCTCGTGTCCAGCCGGAGCACGTCGCTCATCAGGTCGGCGGCGAAGGCGTGGCGTATGTTCTTGTTGATTTGTTCCTGGCCGCAAACGACTTCTGCGTCCAGCATTTTCGCTATTTCTTGTAAGACCATAGGCTGTGTTTTTGGTTCGGCTTCCAAGTTAAGACGAATAATCGGGAAAAACAATGATTTTTCCCGATTGCCGCGATTTTTTTCTCAAATCGTGAAACTCACCGACAGCAGGAGGTCGCCGAAGAAACGCTTGCCCTTGGTCTCGTAACCCGCGCGGAATCCCACTTGGACGGGGAAGGGGAGGCTGAGCGCGTGGATGTCCGCCGTCACCTCCGCGCCGTAGGAGTAGAACGCGCGGCCCTGTCCGAGGCTTTTCTGGTGGCCTGCGTCGAAAAAGGCTCCCGCCGTCAACCGCTTGAGGTAAAGGACGGGGCCGGCGTGGACATCGGGGCAGGCCACGGGCAGGTAGTATCCGGCGCGGACGGTGGACAGCGTCTCGCCGTAGAGCGTCATTCCTCGGGGCGAGTGGATTTGGTTGCCGTAGTATCCGCTCTCGGAGTTTCTCTGG
>CALUHX010000038.1 GCA_944320555.1 uncultured Butyricimonas sp.
TCTTCCGTCTGCCGGTACTTTTGAGCCAGCTCGGCTATCGGCTCGGCGAAATAACGCTCCAGCTCCTCCTGCGTGATGCCGCAAAGCGTGTCGAAATCCTCCACCATGCTGATGTCGGCGGGCTGGTTGAATCCGCTGAACACGCTCACCTGCGAGAATTTCGTCACCCCCGTCAGCAGCACGAACTGCAGGTCTGCGTCCGCAGCCTTGAACACCGAGTAGAAACCCTTCAGCACATTGCGGTTCCGCATCTCCAGCGATTCGCCATCCGCCTTTCCGGAAAACCTTGATTCCGAACCAAGCACATCCAATATCGGCTTGTCGTACTCGTCAACCAGCACCACGCATCGCCTCCCCGTCCGCACACACGCCACATGCAGTACGCGGATAAAACGCAAGCCCGCGTCAAGATCCTTCTCCGGAACAATGCCATATTTTTCCTCCCAAGCGGTCAGTCTGAAATCAATGACTTCCTCCAACTTCCCCGCCTGCGAAAAATCTATTCCATTAAAGTCCACATGGAACACTGGGTATTCCAGCCACTCCTTCTCCAACCCGTCTATCTTCAACCCCTTGAACAATTCCTTGCGACCCAAGAAATAGTTCTCCAGCGTGGAAACCAGCAGACTCTTCCCGAAACGCCGCGGACGGCTCAAGAAATAAATCTTCCCTTCCGTCACAAGGGAATAAATCAAGTCCGTCTTGTCCACGTACACGTAACCGTCCGTGATTACCTGTTCAAAACTCTGGATGCCTATCGGATACTTTATCATGGCTGTGTCTTTTTGTATTATACCACAAAAGTAGCACAATTCCGCCGGATATGCAATTCCTCGCCGATTTACCATCCCCCTTGCATCCCTGGACATTGGGCAATCATCCAAGATTACATGAGCATTCTTTGAGAATTACCTGAACATTACCACTAACTGTCCTATAACTCTCCTATTAATCTCCTATGACTCTCCTATGTAAAATAGGAGTTTAATAGCTGATTTATAGAATACTTACAGGCATTTTAGAGGTAATGCGGATATAATGAACATGAAATTTTCATGTAATCGGGAATGATTGCCCAATGATTAGTGGTGTAACGGGCATGGTAGATGGCATGACTTCCATTCGAGCGGCAGGGAGATATCGCATTGGTATAACATGCGTTGGCGGAACCATGCGCGCGTTCTTGCGCATGATTCCGCCATGGAAATTCAAGCCGGGAAAGGACCGCCGGTTCAGAGCGGCCGCCTTATTCCGGGACGTAGATGATTTCGCCGTTTTCGAGCTCGTAGGCGATGCCGACGCGCTTGCCGCGCTTGCCGGACTGCGACTGGTCCTCGGAGGGAGTGTAGCGGTTGATTTTCTCGCCTTCCTTGGTGATGATTTCCATGTTCTCCTTGCCGGGATTCTTCACCACGGTGAAGTCCTCGGTGGAGAGCATCTCCGTCATGTTGTAGCGGGTGACGAGCGCCACCATCAAGGCCACGGCGAAGACCATGGCCACGTCGAACAGATTGGAGACGGCGCTAATCGGGTCGCTCTCCTCCTCCTTTTTCAACAGATTCCGTTTCATCGCTTATCGTTTTTCTCGTTCAACACTTCCACGAGGCACTCGAGGTTGGTCATGTCCTGCAAATACCAACGCTGCTTCACCTGTTGCGTCAGGAATCCCACGGCTCCGGCCACCAAGCCGATGACGGTGGTGGCGAAGGCCACCTGCATGTTGTAGGCCATGGAGGCGATGTCGCCCGTGGAGAGGCCCACCAAGGCCGGGCCCATCGGAATCAGCGTTCCCATCAAGCCGAGGATGGGTCCCAGCTTCGCCAGTGTCTTGGAGGTCGCCAAATCCTTGTCGGCGGCGATTTCAAAATTGGCCAGCAAGCGTTGCAACTGCGCCTTGTTGTGCTGCTCCTTCAAGATTTTTTTCATGTAAATAATAATCAATGCGTTGCTTTTCTCCGGCAATTTGCCGCCCAACCCGTCCACGTTGTCCGTGCTCAAGGTTTCCATTTGCTCCCGAATCAGCTTGTCCGTCTTGCGGATGGCCACGTATTGGCCGAAGAAGCTGCCCACCAGCAGCAAGGAGCGGAAAAACAACAATATCAACAATACAATATCCGGCACCAACAATCCGTTGGAAATCCAAAACATGATGTCTGAAATAGTATTCATTATTTTCTGATTTTAAATGTTAGTTTTCTTTTGACAATAAAAATAATCCACCCCGCCAAAGCACCCGCCACAAAGAGAGCGACGCAGCCACCCAGGGCCACCCAGTCGACCGTCGTCGTGCCCGCCACGGCCGTCTGCCCGTTCACCGTGGCGATGATTCCCAAGACGGCCGCCAACGCGTTGGTCAGGAAAAACAGCTCCAAACGCAATTCCGGCTCCGGCAGCAACCGTTTTATCAGCCAACGTCCCAAAGGCACCGCGACAAGCACGAAGGCCGCGAACAACCACGCCAGCAAGCGGAACGACATGCCGGGGAAGGTGAAAATCGTCTGCGTCAGGCCGAAAAAGAGGACCGGGAGGACCAACACGCCGGGAAACCAATAAAGAGCCTTGTACATCCACCGCATCCGGGGCTTCACGGGCGAATAGTTGGCCACGTGGACCGACAGCAGGCAAAAGGCCATCTGCAAGGACAATTCCACGGTGAGAACGACGGAAGTGTCCAGCATCAATTGATTGTCGGACAACCAGTCCGCTATCTGCGTCTTGGACTGCTCGATGGCCAGGGGCCACACAAGCACCACGAAGAGAGCGGCGATTCCGGCGGCGACACACGTCGCCACCGGTCTCCAAAAGGATTGTTTCAACAAAAAATTAAAAGCTGTCAGCAAAATGAGTATCCAAACTACGGTATCCATGACTATATCCTGTTTTTACGCCGTTTCCTCATCAACAAGGCCAGTCCGACCAGCACGACAATCACCCCGACGGCAATCAGGGGCGTGCTCACCCGATTCGTGCTTTTCCGGGTTTCCTGGGTCAACTGCTCCTTTTTCATCACCACGCCGTCGCCTTGGCCGGCGGCCACTTCCCGCACGTTATTGATGCTTTGGCGGTAGGCCTGGGCAGAGGCGGGAGCCGCCTTAGAGGCGATGAAATCCCGCAACTTGGCATTGTCGCACACGAAACCAGAGCAAGCCGGACGGTATTTTTCAATCAACTCGGTGTGCACCTCGGACAAGGCGGCCAACTGTTCCTCGCTGGCGTCCCACATCCCCTTGCGGGCGGTCTCCATCATCACGGCCGTGATTTCCTGCAAGGCGGCCGGACTCTCCTGCTCGAAGAAATCCCGCACGCCGAGATCGAACTTGTCCTCCACGTACACGTCGTAGATTTCGTCCCACATCTCGTCGTCGATGGCCTCGGGCTTCATCACGTTCCAACCGTAAGTGTTACGGATGATGTCGGCAAACCCGGCGGCGGCGGAAGCCTCTCCCTTCATCTTCTCCTTGATGTAACCGGGATTGAGAATCGTGGTGCGGGACTCCACGCCGATGGCCTCTTTCACCTCCTGCATGCGGTTGTTGTTGCGGTTGCGGTAGTCGCTCAGATAGGCGTCGGGGTCCTTGCCCGTGACGTTGCGGACCGCGAGATTCAACCCTCCCATGAACTCATACACATGGTCGAGGCTCAAGGCACCCCACGTGTTGCTCTGCCGGGGCTGGACCACCACGTCCGTGCGGGTCAGGGCGGCCTCGAAGGCGAATTGCTGGAACTTCTCCCAATTCTTCTCGCTTCCGTAGTAGGCACCCATGTTGTTGAGGTAAACGCCGGCAATCTCGGAGTCGCTCTCCCAACGGTCGCCCGCCTCCACCATGCCGGTGATTCCGGTGCCGTAGCCGCCATTCACGCCCCCGAACACGCGGAAGGTAGAAATCTCCCGGGCGTCCTTCGGGGAAACACCCTTGTCTATCAATGTCTTCTCGGCCTCCAACACACCGGCGGCCACTTGATTCTCAAACTCGTCGTCCTTGGCGGCGGCGGCCATCTCCACCGCCCGGTTCACCAAAAACAGCCGGGAAGCGGCAATGTCGCGCAACTGTCCGGAGGTCTGCACCACCACGTCGACGCGGGGCCGTCCCAACTCGGCGGAGGGTATCAACCTCAAATCGCTCACCCGCCCGAAAGCGTCGCGCACGGGCTCCACGCCCAACATGTAAAGCACCTGGGCGATTGTGGCTCCCCCCGTCTCGATGAATTCCCCGGACCAAAGCGTGTAGCTCACCTTTTTCGGGAACTCGCCGTCGTGGCGTTTCTGATACATCTCTATCGTGCTCTTCGCCAACCGCACCCCCTTCTCCCAAGCCGACTCGGTGGGAGTCTCCTCGGCGTTGATGGCGAAAAGATTCCTTCCCGTGGGCAGCGTGTTCGGATTCACGATGGGGTCGCCGCCGGGCGAGGGAGCCGTGTAGCCGCCATTCAGCGAGTTAATCAGAGCGTCCAATTCCCGCTCCGGACTCTCCTCCAGGGCTTTCCGGTAATTGTTCACGTTCTTCAAGGTGCGCTCCACCTCCATAATCGCCAAGGCCTTCGTGATTTCGTCCTTCGTGTATTCCTTGGCGGGTTGTCCCGTCATGGCTTGCATCATCCCGCTCATGCCGGTCCGTCCGCCGTCCTTATTCTCCATGGCGGTTTTCATTTTCTCCAACGTCTCCTTCGGGGCGCCCATTTTCTCCGCCATTTCCATCATTTCCTCCTTGGACTTGCCTTTGCCCATCTTCTTCATCATCTCGACCATCGCCTTGGGCATTTTGCCGCGAGACTCTTCCGTCCGCACGGCGCTGCCTTTACCCGGCTCCCCTGTCCGGGTCATATTCCCCTCCTCCCGCTTCTTTCCATGAGGAGCCGCATTTTGCGCTCCCTTCTCCGCAGGGGATTCGGCTTGGCGGGAGGCCGCCGCCATCATCATGGCCATCATGCCCTTCGGGGCATTCCGGGCGCTCTCGATTTCCCGGGCCTGAGCCAGCTCCTCTTGGGAAATCCCAGCCACGCGGCAAACAAAAGCGTCATCCACGCGGACCCGCCCGTCGAGCAACCGCCCCACCAACTTCCTGGCCGGCTCCAAATAACGGTCGGTGAACAACGTCTTGCGCTTCAAGATATCGGGGTCCGCTTTCCCCCGCAACTTGTCCAAGCCGTAAAGGCCGTAAGCGATGGGGTCGGTGGCCATGGAATAGACGGAGGAAACAATCCGCTCCTCCTCGTAGGGCACGCCCATCGTGTAGAGCTGTCCCGTCACCTTCTCCGTCGCCAGCTCGTCGGCGAAATTCTCGACACGGGCCACGTCGTCCGCGGAATAGGGGACGGTCAGCACGCTGTCCAGCCCCAACTCCCGGTGCATGCCCAACTCCACCGTCAACTTCTTCACCGCCAACGAGGCCTTTTCCACCTCGGCCGGATTCGCCTCTCCCCGTTCGGGGTAGGCCTTTTGGTTGTATATCTTAATCTTTTCGGTCAAATCGCGGTAAACGCCCCGCACGTTGCTTTCCATGAAAGGCGGAGTCAGATAGGACTGCAACGTCCCGTATCCCCGGCGTTTGGCAATCATTCCCTCGCCCACGTCGCCAATGGAATAAACGTAGAAATGAGGCACGCTCCCCACCAGACGGTCGGGCCAGTCCAAATCGCACAACGCGGCCTGCTTCTTCGGGGTGAACTCCAAACTGCCGTGCGTCCCGAAATGAATCATGGCGTCGGCCTTGAACCCGTGCTGCATCCAAAGGTAGGCGGCCACGTAAGTGTGGGGCGGAGCGGCATCCGTCCCATGCACCATCTGGAACTCGTTCGTGCCACCGCCCGCCGCAGGCTGGGGCATGATGACCACGTTGCCGAACTGTATGCGGGCCAACCCCAGACGGCCGTCGGCGGTCGCCATGTATTCTCCGGGGAACTCCCCGAAGGCGGCCACCACCTCGGCGTACTTTTCCGGACGGAGCGACCGTTTCACCCAGCCTTCGTACTCCTCCTTCGAAATCAAGAGGGGATGGCTGTTTTTCATAAAATTATCCACCGCCCCGTCGGCATAGGTGCCGAAAACCGCGCCCTCGGCCATAATCATCTTCTCCAACTCCTTCGCGGAAGCGGGCAGACCGTCCACCCGGTAACCGGACGCCTTCATCTTTTTCAGCAAATTGTAAAGCGAGGGCACCACCTCCATGCCGGCGGCGGAGAGGGCGCTTTGCCCCGGTCCCTTGTAGTAATAGATGACCACCCGCTTCTCGCCGTTCGGCTTGTCGCGCAAGGCGAGGGACTTTTGGATGTTCTCCACGTAAGTACGCAGGCGGGAAGGCACGGCAAAGGAGTGGCGCAGTCCCTCCTCGTCCTCGTACTGGGCGAACAGGACGGAGGTGCGAACGGCTCCGTCAATCTCCGGAGTGACAATACTCTGCGACATGAATCCGCCCGACATGCCCATCGGGTCGGCCTCCCACTCCTCCACCAGACTGTTCACCGTCAAGGGGGAGAAAAGCAGAATGTTACGCTCCTTCAGATAATCCACCATCGCGTCGCCCAACCGTCCATGCGCCATGTTGACAATGGCGTCCGGAGCGATTTCCTTCACGAAATCCATCAAACGCCCCAAGGACAACACGGGATAAACGTTGAATCCCACCTGCTCCAGCGTGTCAATCAGCCCCGAGGGGTCGGCCATCTGTCCTGTCACCACGATTTTCCTCGCGCCCTCCTTGTACAAGCCCTTTTCCTTCAAATAAGCCTCGTACTCCGCCACGGTCAGGAAATCCCGCTCGTCACCCGGCTTGTCCAAATCGGCGTGATAAAGAATGTTCGACGCGCGCTCGGCCGGAGCCTCCGGCTCCTCGACCGACACTATTTTGCGGTCGATGTGTTTCCGCACGTAATTCAGCATGTTGCGGTAATTCCGCCGCCCGCCGTTGCCGAGATAGGCTTGAAGAGCCTCCTCGTCCTTTTCGTCCAGCGTGTTGATGTTGTTCGCCGGATTCGTGGCCATCGACGTGTAGACAGGCACTCCGGCGTCGGCGGCAGCCTGAATCCGCTGCCGTTGTTCCTCGACAACCCGCAGCCCCATGCCGTTCACAAACACCATGTCGAAGCCGGTCAACCGGTCCAATTCCTCGACAGGCACTTCCTTCAATTTGATAAACGGGTTGTCATTCGCCTTGGCAATCCCTCCCATGCTGATGGTCTGGAAATTGACAAAGGCAATCCTCGTCGGACCGAACCAGGCTCTGTAGACCCAGACGCCCAACAGCGCGACGACCACGAGACAACCCCATGCAAGCCATTTTTTTCTCATTTTGTCTTTTAATTTTATTGTTGAAACATATCGCTTTTATAATTGAAACATATCCCCCAAGTTGATTGACAACGTGCCGATGAAACCGATTCCCCGCTGCGGCGTCACGGTCTGGTCGGCGGTCACGTTCTTGTCGCGGAAGTCGAACAGGTTGTCGACGACCGCCGAGAAACGGATTCCCCTCGGGAATTTCCCTGTCACGTTCAGCGAGCAGAACGCGCGGCCGTCATACGTGTTCAGCACGTAACCGTCCGCCGAGTTTTTACTCCAAACGTCCACGGACGACATCCACCAGCCGTTCAAGGCGGCGGAGAGGGTCACTTTCCGAATCGCCCGGGTGTAGCTTGCCGAGAAGGTCATGCTGTGCGGCCGGTCGCTCGCCCGGTTGTAGCCGTCCACTTCGGAATTGGCGTTCACGTAGGCGTAGGCGGCCCGCAGCTCCAGACCATTGCGGAAGCGGAATTGAGCGGTGGCGTCCAAACCTGTCCGGTTGGCGTGCTCGGCGTTGTAATATTGCTGATTCTCGCCGTCGGGAGCGGACCCCAAGGCGATTTCGTTCTCGTAGTAGGTGTAATAGCCCGACACGGAGGCGTTGAAGATGCCTTTCGTCACCTCGGCGGAGAGCGTCCCCTGGTGGCTGGTCTCGGGCTCCAGGTCCTCGTTGCCGAGAATCAGGAACCAACCGTTGTCCCCCATGTCATACTCGCTGTACAATTCCTTCAGCGAGGGGATGCGGAATCCCATGCCGTATCCCCCGCGCAAAGCCAACACGCCCACCCGGCACATCAACGACACGCTGGGACTGGCGTGGAACCCGTATTTGGAATGGATATTCCCGCGCACGCCGGCGACCACGTTGAACTTGTCGCTCACCCGCCAGTCCTCCTGCACGTACACGGCATAGTTCTGCGCCTCGTAAACGCGTCCCGTGCCGTTGCCAAACCAATAGTGGCGCAGCCGCTGCGTGTTCAGTTCCGCTCCGGCGGTCAGCAAATGCTTCTCGCCCAGCTGGCCGGTGTAGACAATCCGGGCGGTGTTGGTCTGGTCGCCGAACACCTTGTCGTTTTTCCCCGCGTTATTCTTTTCCCGTTTGACGTAGTTCTCGTACAAATAGGTGACATCCAAATAATGATTGGCGTTTATGCTGTAATACACCTGCGGGTTGATGGAATAATTGGAAAACTCGTCCCACACCTTTCCCGCGGCATAGTCCAACACTTTGTTGTGGTAGTACGCCCCTTTCAAGGAAGCCCGCAGGCGCTCGTTGAACGTGAAGCTAAGTTTCTCGCTCGCCTGCCAAATCTCGAATCCCTTCACGCTCGTCAACCCCAGTGTCGAAGTGTCCGCCACGACGGAATCCTGCCCGTGGATGTCCTTATAATGCGTGTAGGAGATTTGTCCCTCCTCGTCCTCCACGGCGTAAGCGTCCCGTTTGCGGTAAGACCCGGTGGTCATGGAAGAAAAACGCCCTTGCTTCGTGCCCAAGGAAAGAGAATATTTCTGCTCATCGTTCGTTCCGTAACGGGCGGAGACCTCTCCCGTAAAAGGGCGTCCCGCGTCCCGCGTGATGATGTTCACCACGCCGCCCATGGCTTGCGAGCCGTAGAGCGTGGACATCGGTCCTTTCACGATTTCCACCCGCTCCACGTTGTCGATGTCCACCAGATTGTAGTCGATGTTGTTGCTCGAGCCTTCTCCGGCGACACGCTCCCCGTCAATCATGAACAGGACATATCCTCCGGTGGAGCCTTGGTATTTCAACTCCGGCAATCCCGAGCCGTGGGCGATGCCGAATTGCAGGCCGGGCATTTGATACTCCAACAGGCTCTGCAAGTCCAAGGGGTTCAGCCGCTCGATGTCGCTTCGGGAAATCACCCGCGTCACCACCGGCACCTCCTTCAAGGGCTTCGGGACGCGCAGGCTCGTGACCACCACTTCGTCCAGCGGATTGTCGCTCGGCCGCAATTGGAAGCGATAGAGCGTGTCCGCGCCGGGCGTCACCGTCCGCTCCTCCGGAGTGTAGCCCGTGAAGCTCACCCGCAAGACGCATTTCTCGGTTGTGGTCAGTTTGAACGAGAAGTTCCCGTTCACGTCGGTACCCGCGCCGACAACCGTTCCCTTCACCCACACGGAAGCCCCCGGCAGCGGTCCGCCGTTCTCGTCCACGACCACGCCTTTCACCTCGAACTGCGGGGCCTCGTTCACCACCTCTTTCTCGTCCGCCAGCAACGACAAGGGCAGCCAACACAAGGCCATGGCTATTGTCAATAAACTTTTCATGCTGTTTCTCCTTTGTTTTCATGCTAAAACCGTAAGAGGAAATCTCGATTTTCTCTTACGGCTTTATCCCATGATTGAAAATTATTGCAACGGATACTCGTAGTTCATGTTCGCATAAGCGGCCTGGTCATTATCGTTGGAGTAATCCAAAAATTGCACCTTGGCATATTGTCCGTCTGCCATCCGAATCACAAACACGTTGGAGTTCAGCTCATACGTATAAGGCGGCATGGAGCCTGTCGGGGTGGCCGTCACCCAGCCGCTCAACACTTCGTTCAACGGAGAAGTCATCGTCCCCACGTATCCTTCTCCCATCTTCGACAAGTCCACGTTAAGGACATGGCCTTCCGTGTCGCCCGTGTAGGTCAGACTTTCCGCAGTGGTCAAATCCACTCCGCTCAAATCCTGCGTGCTCACCTCTGCCACGGCGCAGCCGTTCGTCTTGAAATCATACTTGTGGATGGCGATGTGCCAATCGAACGAGGTCTCATCGCCGGCGATGGCGTATGTGCTGCTTTCCCTGCTCGTGGAGGTGTACGCAAAAGTAATCGGCATGGGCATCGCCCCCGGCTTGAAGCTGACGGACAATTGCGCTTGCGAGTCCTCCGAAGTGCCAATCGTCCCCGTAAGCGTCACTTCGTTCAATGTCATACTCCCGCATTCCACTCCGCTCACCGGTCCTCCATTCAGCGTCCACTCGGTGTCGGTCTTCGTCACCCCGCAACGGATGGAGAAAGCGAAATCGCCTCCCATACTCCCCATGGAAAAGGAGAACGTGTCCACGATGACCAACAGCGAGTCTTGCGACAATTCCGTGATGTTGATGGTGACATCCTCCACGCTTCCCTGCGAGTTTCCCATCACAGAAATCTCTCCACCACCCGTATATTGCCCGGGAACGCCCCCCGTCGAAGGCTCAATATTCAACTTCCGCTGCTCGCCCGTCTCGAAATTGAAATAGGTCCAATACGTGTAATCCCCTCCGTCCAACGTCACGTTATCTCCGTCCCAATTGCCCGGCCCATTGTTGACATCATCATCACAAGAAGCAAAGAACGCTCCGCAAATCGTCATCATTCCACCGATAATCCAATTCAGTTTTTTCATTGTATCTGTTTTTTAATTCAACTTACTTTTTTACCGATGGCAAAAATACCGCCTCCCATATCCCTCCACAATCCCCTAAAATGGGGAAAATCCACCCCGCCCCTACCCCCAAATGGGGATGCTCCAACGGCAAAAAACCAATCCCAAACAAGTGTCTGCAATTTATTTCCACTATTTTTGCGAGCAAACTTGGTAGCAAAAACGAAAAACAATGGTCATACTGATTGCTGGAGATACGCACACAGGAAAAACTTTGTTGGCGCAAAAGTTATTGGAAAAGTACAAGTTTCCCTACCTTTCCATTGACCACTTGAAGATGGGACTTATCCGGAGCGGCTTGTGCCAATTGCAAGCCGAAAGCGACGACAACGAGTTAACGGCCTACCTATGGCCCATTGTCAGAGAAATCATAAAAACATGCGTCGAGAATTCTCAAAATATCATCGTCGAAGGATGTTATATTCCTTTCAATTGGAAAGCGGATTTTCCTTCCGAATACACAAAAGCCATCCGCCACATCTGTCTCATATTTGACAGCGATTATGTCAACAAACATTTTGAAGACATCCTCCGGCATGAAAACGCGATAGAGAAAAGGCGTCCTTCTAATCTGAACCCCTCGGAATTACGCGAGTCAAACGAACACAACCTGCGGCAATGCCTGTCGCACGGCTGCCGTTATCTTCTCATTGACGACAATTACGCCGCAAGCATCGAACGATTCTTGTCCGAGGACATTTTGTAAAAAAGAGGCGCGCCGGGAATGAGAAATTTCAAACAATTCATTTCGACGCGCCTCCCCATAAAACTATGAGCACTTTCAATACGTGAGACCTCGCCCGTCACACTGTCACAACACCGGGAAAGAAAGACTTTCCACAACAGAACGAGAAGGTCACAAATTCTTACCGAAGAACTCCGTCAATTTGTCGACGGCCTGGTCCACATACTCGGGCACCCAATACGTCCGGATATGGGTGGCTCCGGGGATGAGGAAAAGCTCCTTGTTGGCCGTGCCGGTGGCTTTGCTGTAACACAATTCCGTCATGTAGAACGTGTCGGCCAAACTGCCCGCTATCATCAGCAACGGCTGGTTGATAAGATACATCCCCTCGCTCGCGTCAAAGGCCATCAAATCGACCAGGCTGCTCTTCGTGTATTTGAACGTGGAATTCGGATGGGCGTGGGTCACGCAATAATACTCGTAACCGTCGCGATAAAGGTCGAAGGGAAGCTTGGCCGCCTGCTCGGGCGTCATCTGGCTCATGTCGCCGACATACTCGACTTCTCCACCCTCGGCTTCCCGTTGGCGAGCGGCGCAAGCGTCGGCCAGACGCTCCTGCACGTCGTTGAATAACCGATTCTTTTTTCAACAATATCATCTTATTCAACAATACCAATGTCTTGCAGCCATTGAAGAATGCCCTCTTCCGACTCGGCCACGCCGCCGCGGGAAACGCTGCGGCCTGTCACCAACGTGGCGTCGGGCTCCAATTCCGTGATGACGCCAAGCGTGCCGGACCAACCGCTCCCTCCGTGGGAGGAGAAAGGAACGATGGTCTTGCCGGCAAAGTCATACGTGTCGAAAAACGTGTACATCGCCATGGGCATTTGATACCACCAGATGGGATATCCCACAAAAACGACATCATAATCGTCAAAATTCTCTATCACGGTGGACAACTCGGGACGGGCGTCCGACTGACGCTCCTCGTCGGCCTGGGCGGCGAGGTCGTCATAATTTCCGGGATAGGATTGAGCGGTCCGGATGCGCGCCATGTCGCCGCCGGTAGCCTCGCCAATGACCGCCGCCATGTATTCCACGCTCCCGTACAGTTCCCCGTCCACCACGACGCGGCTGGCCGAAGAATTGGCGTCCACCCCGTCTGGAATCGGCTCCGAGAAATAAGCGATCAATATATTGTGGTCCGTGCCGGGGACGACGGTTTCCGTCCCGGGCGGCACCTCCTCCTCGTCCGAGCAAGCGAGAAACACGCCCAAAAGGACAATTCCCAGAAACGACAGCAAATAATACTTTTTCATAGGCCAATGTGACGCGTTTACTTGACGACTTCTATTTTCTTCAACCAAGCCTCGAGGCCGGTCGTGTCCCGGTCAACGGCTCCGAATCCCTCCAAATGCTTGGAATCCGGGGTAAGCTCCACAATCTTGGCCAACGTCTCGTCCCGGTAAGTGGAGGCGTACGTGCAGAAAGGAATGACTGTCTTCCCCTTAAAATCATACTCCTTGCTTTCAAGGAAAGACCAAATCGCCATGGGCGCCGTGTGCCACCACACGGGACAGCCGACAAAAATGATATCGTACTGGTCAAAGTTTTCCACTTTGCCTTTCAACTCGGGACGAACTCCCTTCTCCAGCTCCTCCTTGGCCACCTCGGTGCAAGGCACATACTCCTCGGGGTAAGGATTTTTGGTCTCGACGCGGAAAAGGTCGCCGCCCGTCAGCTTGGCGATTTGCTCGGCCACGTGTTGGGTATTGCCGCTCCAACTGAAATAAGCGACAAGAATCTTCGGCCCGCCTTTCTTTTCCTTCCCGCGGGTCTGCGCGCCCGCTCCCGTCAGGAACAAGGCGGCAAGGACAAAAATCATTGTTTTCATCATATTCCGTTATTTTGTTTTGTTGATTAATTGTTCCAATTCGTTCCGGACGCTGTCGGCTTGGGCGCGTCCGATATTGCGTTCGACAATGTCCAGCAACTGTCCGAGCTGGGAGGGCGTCACGCCTTGCCGCAGGCAAATCCCCATGTGGGAGCGGGCCATCGGCTCCACACCGCCCATCGCCGCAAGAATGGCGACCGTGGCAAGCTCCCGCTCTTGGTAAGTGAGCACATCCCGTTCAAAAATGTCGCAAAAAAGATGTTCTTTCAAAAACTGTTCGATTATGGGGGCAAACACCGCATACCCGGCCTTGGGAGCGTCCACCGGCAGACCGTTCAGGTCGGAGAGGATTTCCGCCCCGCGGGTATATTTGTCCCGAGAGTCGGACACGGGCGAAGCGTCCCTGCCCTCCGCGTCTACGACACCGTTCGCCCGACGCCGGCCGAGCACGGTCATAAATGTCTGCAATGCCCGGAGACTGCGGGGAAAACCGCAATAAGCGTAGGCGTGGACCAACACCTCCTTGATTTCATTGACGGTCATGCCGTGGTCCAAACCGTCGGCGAGAGCCGTCGACAAACGAGTCAAATCGCCCTTGCCCGTGTAAGCGGCAATGGCCACAATGTCCCGTTGGCGCAGGCTCAACGTGTCGGCCTCTTGCGCCCGCAAGACCGTTGCGCCCACGCTCAAAAAAAGAATAGTCAAAATGGAAATTGTCGTTCTCATAAACATTTACCTTTTAAATTGTTACTTCGCAAAAGTAAAAAGGATGACTTTTGCCGTCCATACACAGATTACAGAATGAGTCACCAATTTCAACGATAACCACCGACATGGCTTTCGCCTTTCTGACTCAAACCGTTCTTTATTCTTTTATTAAAGACTCGACGGCACAACATCGCCAACAGGCAAGAACGGTCACGCGCCTTGTCAAATCGCTTTATTTCAACATGCGAGGATTGTGGCGGTCAACATCTAATCACAACTGATTGTCAACATGCGATTAATATTCGTTCCACCATCCTGGAAATTCTTGCCGCCCCCTTGCGAATTGTCGGATTAAACACTATTTTTGTGTATCACCTTAAAATCAAGCCATCATGAGCGACATCCTAAACTTAGACACCATTCAGGACTACAACGAGTTCCTCGGGCTGGAGACTTTGAATCCCCTGGTGGGCATCGTCGACTTCTCTGACGTGAAAGTACTGAAACACCGCCGCAAGCGGTTCAACTTCTATGCCATCTACCTGAAAGAAAAAATACACGGGGCCTTGGTCTACGGACGGGGAAAATACGACTACCAAGAAGGAACGCTCGTATTCATGGCGCCCGGACAGGTCGGAGGCATCGGCGACGACGGCGAGACCATCGCTCCCCAAGGATACGCCCTCCTGTTCCATCCCGACCTCATCCGCAACACGCCGCTCGCCCGCAAAATGAAAGAGTACACCTTCTTCTCCTACGAGGTGAACGAGGCCTTGCACATGTCCGAACGCGAACGGCAGACCATCCTCAACTGCTTCAATGAAATCAAGGAAGAATTGCGGCACAACATCGACAAGCACACCCGCTCCATCATCACCGCCAACATCGAAGTCCTGCTCAACCACTGCCTGCGCTTCTACGACCGCCAATTCGTCACCCGCCAGCTCGTCAACAAAGACGTGCTGTCCCGCTTCGAAGACCTGATGATTGACTATTTCGACTCGGACAAGCCGCAACAAATCGGACTGCCCACGGTGAACTGGTGCGCGGAGAAATTGCACTTCTCCTCCAACTACTTCGGCGACCTCGTGAAAAAAGAGACAGGCAAGTCCGCCATCGAATACATCCACTTCATGGTCATCAACAAAGTGAAAGACTTGCTCCTCGGCTCCGACAAGACGGTCAGCGAAATCGCCTACGAGGTCGGGTTCCAATACCCTCACCACCTGAGCCGCATGTTCAAAAAAATCACCGGCCTCACCCCCAACGAGTACCGCAAACAAGCCAGTTGAAAACCATGCGCCCCTCCTTCCAGAATAAAAAAAGCACCCGGAGGGAGCAGGGGCATGAAAACCGAATTTTGCTCCCCTCGGGTAGGGAATTTATGTAGAAATGGTCCGATTACCGGATAATGCCGTCCCGGAGCGTTCCGTCCGGAGCGTCGAACTCCAGCCCCAACAATTCCATGATGACGGGAGCCACGTCCGTGATACTCATCTCCGGGATAACCTTCCCGCTTCGCACGGCGTTTCCCCAAAAGAGAGTGACGGTCGTCTCCCTCGGCGACAAATAGCCGTGCTTGCCCGCCTTCTTCAGCACAATATCCTCTCCCTTCATCGCTCCCGTCACGCCCACCCCGACAATCGGTTCCAACGCCAAGGCCGCGTCCGGCGAGCATCCCAACCGCTCCAACTCGTCCTTCTCCACGATACGGAACAAATCCCTTTTCTCCTGCGGCAAGGAATTCAATTTCTTCACCACCTTTTCCACTGTCTTCTCGTCGCCCGCCTCCCTCACATACAAAAAGGCTGTCGAACCGGCGCAATGGAAACGGGCTTTCCATTCCGTCCCGTCTGCCGAAAGCAATCCGGCTTCCCGCATCCAGATGTTGGGCGCGATGCTCCTGTCCACGTCCGTGAAACCATGGTCGCCGGAAACCACAATCACCGTGCTGTCCAGCATCCCCGCCCGGTCCAAGCCCTCCACTATCTGTCCGATGGCGTAATCCACCGCCCCCAGCGACTTTTTCGTCTCCGCCGACTCCGTGCCCGTGGCGTGCTGCGAAGCGTCCGTGCTCCACAAATGAATCGTGGTCAGCGCCGGACGGTACGTGCGCAGCAAATAAGAAGCGATAAAGGCCGTGTGGGCCTCCGAGTTACGGCCTCCCGGAAGATACGTCTCGTCGGAAAAACGTCCGACCACCTCGTCCTCCAGCTCCTCCATGATTCCCCGGGGAGTCGAGTGCGAGCACAACACGTCCCTCAGCGTCACGCCCTCTTCCTTCGACCACACCTCCGGAATATTATAGTCGATATACGAAGCCCCCACTGTCACCGGCCAAAACAGGGAACAGGTCGTCAGCCCGTTTTTCTTGGCCACCTCCCATATCGTGGGCGACTTAATCGAGTCGGCATACCAATTGGCCACGCCCGTGCTGTTGCCCCACTCGAAAGGCGAATTGTAGAATATGCCGTGCCGGGCGGCCCGGGCACCCGTCACAAGGGCCGTGTGGTTCGGATACGTGATGGCGGGAGCCACGCTCACCACCCGTTCCGCCAACACGCCTTCCGCCGCCATCTCTTTCAACACGGGCGAGGGCATGTCCTTGTCCCGGAGCATCTCAATGCGGAAACCGTCTATCGTGATTAACACCACGCACTTCGCCTTCGGCCCATTCGCCCGGGCCTGAGCCGCTCCGTTCGAGGCCATTCCCAGGGCGCATAACATTATAACTGCAAATAATTTTCTCATCTTCATTTCTCTTTTGATTTATGTCACAACTCCCAGCCGGGATTTTGTCCCAACGCCGGATTCAGCAACCGCTCGTCTTCCGGTATCGGGTAAAGATACTTCTTTTCCTCGAACCGCTTTTCCACGTTCGGATATATTAACAAATTTCCCGTGTCACCTCCCGACAACGCCATCGACTCGGAAAGGACATAGTAAAACACGCCCGAAGTCGGATTTTCCGGAGTCGCGTTCACGAAACAAACGTCCGGCTCGCCGTCCTGATTCAAATCATACTCCGTGTTCAGTTCCCCCACATAAATCCCGTCCCAGTCCTCCTCCAACAAATGCCCCTCCTTCCAACGCCGGATGTCGTCGAAGCGCAGCCCTTCGGAGACCATCTCGATTCCTCGTTCCCGGCGGATTTCCAGCAACACGGGGCTCGTCACGTCCGGGAAATAATTCTCCCGCATGTAAGAGTCCGCCACCGTGGGCATCCCCAAATCGGCGACTCCAGCCCGTCGGCGCAACTCCCCTATCGTGAGCGTCCAGTCCGACGCGGTGAACAATCCCAGCTCCTCGCTCGCCTCGGCGTAGTTCAACAACACCTCCGCGTAACGGAGCAACGGTATCGTGTTGGTGTTTCGGGCCTGGGCCAGATAGGTGTTGTCGTCCTGCGTGAATTTGATGACATGATATCCCGTCTTCGAGTGCCCGAAATCCGGTGCGGCGGGTTCCCCGTTCAACTCGTAACCCGGCGTGCGGATAATCTGCGCCAACCGCCGGTCGCGTCCCTGGACCTCTTCCGTGAACTCCACCTCGTTGTAATCCGCGCGGCTCGTGAACGGCGTTCCGTCCAGATTCAAGAACGTGTTCACGAACTTCCGGGTCAATCCCGGACGCTCCCACGTCGACGACGAGGTCCACACCCAGTTGGCGTCGTTATACCGGGCCAACTCCTCGCTGTAATTGTCGGCCAATATGATTTCCGTCGTGATGGGCTGCTCCCTCGTGAACAAGTCGCGGTAAGGCGTGTCGCCCGACATATTCAACGAATACCCACCCTTCTCGATAAGTTCCAACGCGGCGTTCCTCGCTTCTTGCAGCCAACTTTCGGCCGAGGAGGCCAACCCGAATTCCGGATGATACTTCCGGAACGTGCCCTCGAACAGGCACACCCTCGACTTGAAAGCCAACGCCGCCCACCGGGTGACGGTCGAAGCCGCGGCGTCCTTCGTCTCGTTGATGTGCGCGCAAGCGAAATCCAAATCCGCCAACACCCGCCGCATCACCGTGTCCCGCGGGTCGCGCCCCTTGTACAAGGCCTCGTCGTCCACGTCCATCGTGTGGTCGTACCAGGGCACGTCGCCGAATTTCTTCACTTTCTCGTAATAAAACCAAGCCCTGAAAAAACGGGCCATCCCGATATAATGGTTCCGAACCGTCTCCGGAATCTCCGGATTGTTCGCCCGGCCCAGAAAATAATTCACATTATACAAATCCTCCCAATCCCATCCGTCCACGTCCAAAGCCGTGTAGTTCCCGTTGATAAACAACGTGGGAGAAGTGGACGTGGCGAAATAGTCCGACAATTCCCCGTCGCTTTTGTAAACGTCCTCCCCTTCCGGCAGAATCTCGTAAAACGACATCGCGTACAAATCCAAGTCGTGCTCCGTCTGGAAGAACGTGTCCGGATTTATCTTGTCGATAGGGAAACGGTCCAAGTCGCAAGCCGCCGCCGTCATGGCGACAAGCGCGCCGATTATAATTCTCAACTTATTCATATTGTCCATCTGATTAAAACGTGAGGTTAATACCAAAAGAGTACGATTTCAACATCGGATAGCCGTTGCCCCCTCCGAACGACTCCTCCCCCGTGTCCGGATTGGTGGCCTCGATGGTCTCCGGGTCGATATTCTTCGTTACCTTGAAAATGCCCGAGTAAGTCCACAAATTCTGACCGGTGAAATACACGGAGGCCGCTTGCAGGCCCAGACGGTTAATCCACCGTGCGGGCAGATTGTAGCCCAACGTCAGATTTTTCAACCGGATATAAGACACGTTCTGCAAGTAACGCGTCTGCGGGACACTCAACGCCCGGTCGTCGCCGTTCGCCAGCAAACCGACGTAACGGGGAAAATAGGCGTCCGCGTCGGGATGGTCCTCGTCGGCGTTGTAATAATTCCCGAGGATATGCTTCGGGAGCGGGGAATAGGGGCGGTTGTATTGTCCCCAAAAGTAAATGCTTTCCGCCGTGGGATACCAGTCCCGTTTGCCCACGCCTTGGAAGAAAGCCGTCAGGAAAAACTGGTTCCAGTCCGCGTTCAGATTGAGGCTGAACGTGTAGCGGGGCTCCGAGTTGCCGATAATCTTGCGGTCGCCGCTGTCCCCCACACGGTTCGCCCCCGGCGAGATTTCATCGTCCCCGTCCAGGTTCTTGAATTTGATGTCTCCCGGATACAGGATGCCCGACGAGTTCGAGCGGATACGCTCTTGCGACACGTGGTTGTCTATGTCCGCCTGGTCGCGGAAAAGTCCCTCCGTCACATACCCCCAGATTTCACCGATGCGCATTCCCTCGTAATAGTCGTCCAGATTCTTGTTGGGATTGTTGTATTTCGTCACCTCCGTCACATTGTCCGCCAACGAGAAACGCACGCCGTAACGGAACGGCTTCACCTCGCCGACGACATCCTCCCACGACAGGGTCAGCTCCCACCCCCTCGTCCGCAAATCCGCGTTGTTGCCCTTGGGCACCTCCGTCCCGAACACGGCGGGCAGCGTCGCCCCCTGCGTGAACATTCCCCTCGTGTCGCGCTGGTACAAATCCGCCACCAGATTCAAACGGCTGCCGAACATCGAAAGGTCGAAACCCAAATTGACGGTCGTCGCCTTCTCCCAGGTCAAAGAGCTCGGGATGACGCCCGGCGCCGACGTGTACGTCGGATAATTCCCGCCGATCAGCCGGGTCAGCGTTCCCACCGGCATGCTCGCCAGATAGAGGTACGGCGTGATATTCCCGTTGCCTAGCGTCCCGTAAGAGGCGCGTATCTTCAACTGCGACACCAGCTCCTTGTCCACCCGCCAAAAATTCTCCTCGGACAGCCGCCATCCCACCGACACCGAGGGGAAGAATCCGAAACGCTGGTTGGAGGGAAATTTCGACGACCCGTCCACCCGTCCGTTGGTCTCTATCAGATACCGCTCCTTGTAATTATACCCCACGCGATAAAAACCGCCCAGAATGGCCCAGTCGTTGGAAGCGTCCGTCGTCGTGTACACCTGCCCGTCCGCCAGCGAGAAACCGGGATTGTTGGCGTCCAACAATCCGTCGCGGCTCACCTCCAGGCTGTACTCGTTCGACTCCTCGTAATTGTACCCCGCCAAAGCGTGGAAATTGTGGTCGCCGAACGCCTTCGTGTACTCCACGTACAGGTTCGTGCTGAAATAGTTCGCCCGCGTGTTCTTGTCAAAATACTTCGACGAGCCCAACCATTCCACCTCGCCCTCCACGTTGCTGTAAGGGACGGCAGAATAGGCCCTCGTCCTCGACGAGTTCGTAACCGTGAACGCCAAGTTCCCGGACACTTTGAGCATGTCGCCCCAGAACGAAGCCGTGAACCCGGCGATGTTGTTCACCCGTGTCGTCCGGTTGTCCGCCTTGTTCTTCCCATAATACAAGTCGCCGATACTCCGCGCGCCCATCTCCGTGATTGTCCCGTCCGGATTCAACATCGGGACCACCGGGAACGCCCGCATCGTCCAGCCCATCGAAATCTCGCTCGTGAACCCGTACCCCCCGTAATACAACGGCTCCCGGTAATCCATCTGCGAGAAATCGAAATTGTTGTACACCTCCAGCCAGTCCGTCACCCGGATCGACCCCTTGGCCCGCACGTTGTACGTGTTGTAGCGGTCCGTGTTATAGCGGTACACCCCGTTCTGGAAATAGTAGCGTCCCGACACGTAATACTTGATTTTGTCCGTGCCGCCCGAGAAACTCAACGAATGCTCCGTCGACGGGGTCACGCACTTGTACAAATCCTTCTGCCAGTCGTGGTTGTCGTAATACACGTACTCGCCCGTCGCCTCGTCCACTTCCACCTTGGGCAAGTCCGGATTCTCGTCGCGAAGCCTCAACTCCTCCAAATACTCCTGTGAAAAAGGAAATGCGGAATTTATCGCCGTGGGATATTGCCCGTACCATTGGTAATGCGCCTCGTTGAACATCTTCGCCCATTGGTAACCGTTCGTCACGAGGTCCGGAATCACCGTCCGGCGGTTGATGGAATAACTTCCGGAATAACTCACCGTCACCTTTCCCTCCTTTGCCGCCTTCGTCGTGATTAAAATCACGCCGAACGTTCCCCTCGCCCCGTAAATCGCCGCCGAGGCAGCGTCCTTCAACACCGACACGCTCTCTATGTCGTTCGGATTCAACTTGCTCGGGTCTCCCTCCACTCCGTCAATCAACACCAGTGCGCTGCCGCCCGCCCCGATGGACGTCGTTCCCCGCACATTATACTCGGGACTCCGCGACGGATTCCCGTCAAACATCGTCAGATTCAAATTCGGGATAACTCCCTGCAACCCTCTCGCGATACTGGGCATGGGACGGTTGCCGAACACCTCCGCCGTCGCCATGTCCACCGCCCCGGTCAGATTCACCTTCTTCGCGGAGCCGTAACCGACCACCACAATCTCGTCCAGGTCATACGACTCGCTCTCCAACGTCACGTCAATCACCTCCCTCCCGTTCCAAACCTCCCTGACGCTCTTGTAACCCAGGCACGAGAACACCAGCGTGTCGGACTCATTCAAGCCGCCTCTCACCGTCAGGGCGTAACAACCGTCGAAATCGGTGACCGTCCCCGTCCCCAAGCGCTGAACCATGACCGCCGCTCCCACCACCGGCTCCTGCCTCGTGTCCAAAACCCTGCCTTTCACCTGTTGCGCCACTCCGTCCATTGAAGCCAGCGACAACAACGTCGTCAACACAATCAAATAAAAAAATACACTACTTTTTCTCATACGCGTTTTTGATTAATTCGCGGCAAAAGTATGGCGCAAATGTTACGAAAATCCCTACAAAACGGTGTCGAAACGGTTACATTTCCCTCCCCCGCACCCCCTGCTCCTCCCGCCTTGCCGCCAGTTCCCGCCCTTCCGCACCTCATTCCCCGCGCATTCTCCCAGGCCCTTCCTGCCGTCCAAAGGCATTACTCCCATTTTCATTGGACATTCAATATAGATTAGCTAATTATTACATGAAGATTACATATTCATTACCACTAACTGTCCTATAACTCTCCTATTAATCTCCTATGACTCTCCTATGTAATATAGGAGTTTAATAGCTGATTCACAGTATAGATACAGGTGTTCCACAGGTAATATGGATATAGTGAACATGTATTGCTCATGTAATCGGCAATGAAAACCCTAGTAAAAGGGGATGACTATGGGACGACAACCATCTGACGGAGAATGCGAAGGCGATGGGAGGCCGGACGGAAACAGAACGCCAAGCAGCGGTTTTACGCTCCGGCGGGGAGGAATTTTTGATTCTTGAAGAAGAATTGCTACTTTTGTCCGTAAAGTAGCAACGGAAGAATATGCTAAAGCAACTGAAGTACGGGAAAGAATTCGAGGCTCTGTTCAAAGAGCACTACACGCCGCTATACCATTACGCCTATCGATTTTTGAACGATATGGAGACGAGCAAGGACGTGGTGAGCTCCGCATTCGAGTACCTGTGGCAGAATTACGAGGAAATCCGGAAGGGCAGTCCGGTGTCGGCGCTGTACCGGACGGTGCGGACAAAGAGCATCGACTGCTGGCGCCACGCCCAGGTGGAGGCCAAGTATGCGGAGGTGTATTCCCAAACGGTTTCGGAAACGGACGAGGACGAGGAGGAAGAGAAGGAGGAACAGCTCGAGCGGGTGCGCAAGGTGTTGGAGCAATTGCCGCCCCAAACAAGGCACATTCTCGAAGAATGCTACTTCAACCAACGGAAGTACGCCGAAGTGGCGGAGATGCTGAACATCAGCACGAACGCCGTGAAAAAACACATCATGAAGGCTTTGCGCTTACTAAGGGAGGAATTTAACATAAAAAAACGAGAGAATGAGGTACCCGAACAAGGGGAATAAACGTAATGAACGAAGAGGCATATTATGAAAGAGGAAGAAACATTTAGTAACGAGGAACGCTTGCTGGACGCGTTGGAGTCTCCTGAAAAGTTGACGCCGGAGGAATGGGAGGAGCTGTTGGCAGACCCCCAGACCGCAAGAGACTTGCGCCTAATCGGAGCGTTACGGGAAGTTTTTATCCGCCAGCACGCGGAATTGCAGCCCGACACGCGACGGGAATGGGCGCATTTCCGGCAACGCCAAGAAAGCAGGAAAAGGCGCAGACGCGCGCTGTGGACGGGCGTGGGAATCGGCGTGGCGGCGTCGGTGCTGCTGTTCTTCGGATGGCAATGGAACCGCCCGCAGGAGACCGTTGAAACGCCGAGGGAGGTGATGGTGTTCGCCGCCGACGAAGGAAAGCGCGAGGTAACCCTGTCCACGGAAAAAGGGCAGACGTGGTCGGTGGCCGCTGCGGCGACAGACACCACTTTTCAAGAGACGGGCATCGCCGTGAAAGAAGGCAAGCTGGACTACGCCCAAGTGAAGGCCGCCCCGGAAACGCACACGCTGAGCACTCCCCGGTGCACGGACTACTATTTTGTGTTGGAGGACGGGACGGAGGTGTGGCTGAACGCCGAAAGCAGCCTGCGCTACCCGAACCGCTTCGAGGGAAGCCGCCGGGAGGTGGAGCTGCAAGGCGAGGGCTTTTTCAAGGTAGCCCGCGACACGGCCCGCCCGTTCGTCGTAAAAGCGGGAGGACTCGTGACGGAGGTGTTGGGGACGGAATTCAACGTGCGGACCTACAAACGGGAGGACAGCCACGTGACGCTGCTGAAAGGGAGCGTGCGAGTGAAGGAGGAGGGGCAGGCGGAAGGGGTAATCATCCAGCCGGGAGAGGACGCCCGCTGGCGAGGGGACGGGACGTTCGAGGTGAAGGAGGTGGACACGGACAACTATTACCTGTGGACGGAAGGATATTTTTACTTCGACAACGAGCCGCTGGTGGAAATCGCAAGGGAGCTGGGCCGCTGGTACAACGCCGACGTGGTGTTCAACAATCCGGACGCCATGGCCTACCGCCTGCATTTCCTGGCGGAGCGGGAACAAAGCGTCGAGGAGGTGCTGGGCCTGCTCAACCTGATGGGCAAGGTGAAAGCCACGTTCTCCAACAACAAAATCGTCATCGAGTAACAGGGAAGAGAAATCCGAATTTCTTCAAGAATAAGGCGGTGGTCATACGTCAAAAGTTTTGTTCAAATTATAAGTGAAAGCAAACGTCTGAGGCCAAAGGATGTGCAACCGGCTACGAATGAACGGATTGAACGTCATTTAGCCAAATACCGCAATCAAAAATTTTGAAAGGGGTTAAAAAAAGTCGGAGAAAGGGGTACCCGATTTGAGGGGACGGACGAAGTATTATCGAAAGGTTAATTGTAATTTGTAACAAAAACAGACTTATGGAACACCAAACACACCAGAGTTTTTCAAGAGGCAGCAGCTGGAGCCGTTGGCTTCGGGCCGCATTCTTGATGTGTTGCTTGTTGTCGGCGGGACTGGCACAGGCACAGGAGAAGCGAATCACAGCGGAGTTCAAGGACACCCCCTTGTCCGAGGCGTTGAAACAGTTGGAGAAGAAATCGGATTACAAAATCCTGTTCACTTACGACGACGTGCAAAATTATCGGGTGACGGCGACGCTGAAAAATTTGGACATCACGGAGGCGTTGACCGAGGTGCTGAAAGGGAAGCCTTTCGCGTTCTCGGACATCACGAGCGGAAAGTACATTTCGGTGGTGTACCAGCCACAGCAAAAGACGGACGAGATGCGGACCGTGACGGGCACAATCGTTGACAAGAACGGGGAAGCGATTATCGGAGCCACGGTGAGGGTGGTGAACACCACGGTGGGGACGGCCACGGACATCGACGGAAAGTTCACCTTGCGCCTGCCGGCTGACGTGACGGCATTGGAAATCGGATTCGTCGGGATGAAGCCGCAACTGGTTTCCATCAAGGGGAAGGAGGACATTCAAGTGGTGATGGAGGACGACAACGTGGCGTTGGACGACGTGGTGGTGACAGGTATCTTCAAGAAAGCGAAAGAGAGCTACACGGGAGCCGTGTCGACCATCTCGAACGAGGAGTTGCGGATGCATCGGGGACAAAACCTGTTGCAGACGTTGAAAAACGCCGACGCATCGCTGAATTTCCGAGTAAACAACTTAGCGGGAAGTAACCCGAACAATCTGCCGGAGTTAAATATTCGAGGCAACTCATCGCTGCCGATGAGCGTGGAGGAATACAACCAAACAGCCTCAAATGCCGTGAACACGCCGCTGATTATCATGGACGGGTTCGAAATCACACTAGAGAAACTAATGGACTATAACGATGAGGAAATCGAGAGTATCAACATTCTGAAAGACGCAGCGGCCACGGCCATTTACGGTTCGCGGGGCTCGAACGGTGTTATCGTGGTCATCACCAAACAACCGGAGCCGGGGAAACTGCGGGTGAACGCCGAAATCGGCATCGACATGGAGGTTCCCGACCTAACATCATACGACTTGTTGAACGCACGGGAGAAATTGGAGTTAGAACGGCAAGTAGGACTATATGACAGCGAATACCCCGATATGGATCTCCGTTACCAAGAAACGTATAATGAACGTTATCAAAGAGTGCTTTCCGGCATGAGTACAGATTGGATAAACAAACCCATTCGCACCGGTGTCGGCTCACATTATAACCTTCGAATCGAAGGTGGTAGTGAAGAATTCCGTTGGAGCGGTACCATGAACTATAAAAATGTACAAGGCGCAATGAAAAATTCCTCACGTAGAACATTCAATGGATCCATTACCTTAATGTATTCCGTGAAGAATCTAATATTCAAAAATTACCTAACTTACGGCATGACCCGGGGGAAAGAAAGTAATTATGGCTCATTCAGCGATTATGTCGCTCAACAACCTTACAACTCGCCGTATGATGAAGACGGAAATGTCGTGGAATATTTCGAAAGTTTCTATGGAGCAAGTTCCGGTATGGGAGAATTTAATCCTCTATACGACGCAATGTTAAACACTATAAACAAAAGCGGTTACGAAGAATTAACCAACAATTTTTCCATTGAATGGAACATCTTCCAAGGATTAACTTTACGAGGTCAATTAGGTATCACAAGTACTTGGAACCACAGCGATTATTTCCTGCCCGCCGAACATTCCTATTTCACCATCGACAATTATGATGAATATAGCACAGCGGAAGGATTTTTCCGGAGGGGGCGTTATGAGTATGGCACAGGAAAAGCTTATTCTTACAGCGGAGACCTCACCCTTTCCTATTCCAATACATTTAAGGACAAGCATCAACTCTATGTCGGATTAAATTATTCTATCGCAGAAGACAAAGCGTGGAACTACTCTTTCACTGTTGAGGGATTCTCCAACGAGAATATGAATTTCCTCGGAAACGCTCTCAGTTATGAACAAGACGGCATGCCTTCCGGCAGCAAGAGTACCAGCCGCAGAGTCGGTTTTACCGGTAACGTGAACTACACTTACGACGGACGCTATTACGTGGACGCATCAGGACGCGTAGACGGAAGTTCCACATTCGGGAGCGATAAAAAATATGCTCCGTTCTGGAGTGTCGGTTTGGGTTGGAATCTTCATAATGAATCGTTCTTAACTGGTAATCCGACATTAAACATCGCACGAGTGAAAATATCTTATGGACTTACCGGAACACAACAAGGTTCTAGTTCCGGCGCTTCCACAATTTACGTTTTTGACAGCGAAAACAGATATATGAACTGGACCGGATCAGTCCTTAGCGAATGGGGAAATCCACAATTGACATGGCAAACCACCAACGAATTCAACGTAGGAGCAGAAATCGGTTTATGGAATGGACGTATCCGGGCAGAATTCGATTTTTACACCAAGAAGACATCAGACTTGTTAAGCAGCATGGATCTTCCCCTTTCCATGGGATTAAACAGCTACATGGCCAACGTGGGAGAAGTAAAAAATCGAGGCTGGGAAGCTTCTTTAAACGCCTACATTATCAGGGACTCGGAAAAAGAGCTCAACTGGCTGGTAAGTGGTCAACTTGTTTACAACAAAAACTGGATATCCAAACTGTCCGATGCCATTAAAGCCCAAAATGAAGAATATTTAGCCCAAGACGTAGAAGTCGCCAACTTATTTTACGAAGGACGTCCACAAAACAGCATTTATGCCGTACGTTCCTTAGGAATAGATCCGAGTACCGGTCAAGAAGTTTATCTTGACAGAGATGGCAATATCACCGACACGTGGGCAGCCGGAGACAAGGTTTATTTAGGTTCGGCAGATCCGTTATATCGAGGCAATCTCAACACCATGGTACGCTGGAAAGGATTAACATTCAATGCCTCGTTCAACTACTATTGGGGAGGAAAGGTATATAATCAAACTCTTATCGACCGCGTGGAAGTGACATTGAACGATCTGACGACTTCCAATGTAGACAGACGGGTGTACGAAGACCGTTGGATGCAACCGGGAGACAAGACCTTTTTTAAAGGATTCAGCAACGAAGAAACGAGAGCCACGTCCCGCTTCGTAATGGATGACAACACCTTGGAACTTTCCTCCATGAGTTTGGAATATCGCTGGGACAACCAATGGCTGAGGAATATGACACACTTACAATCCATTACTTTCGGGGTAAACATCAACAATCTATTCTATTGGTCATCCGTAAAACAAGAAAGAGGCATCGACTATCCGTTCGCCCGAAATTTACAAGGGAGCATAAGATTCTTATTCTAACGTAAAATGAAAGATTATGAAACATGCATATTTAATCCTAATAGCAATCACTTTCTGCATGACAGCATGTAACGAATGGCTGGACGTACGACCAGACACAGAGCAGAAAGAAGAAGACCAATTCGCAACCGCACAAGGCTTTTACGACGCCTTAACAGGATGCTATATGAGCATGGCAAGTCAAGATATCTATGGAGAACGATTAACCATGTCAAATATCGAATCGTTAGCCAATCTATGGAATATTCAAGAAAATTCCACCCGTTATGAAGACGTGGATTTGGCCGCACATGACTATACGACTGATTACGCTCGTTCTGCAATCCAAACTATTTACGCAAAACTGTTTAACGTAATCGCACAGGCGAATTTAATCATCAAGTACGCCGAAGAACGTCCGGGTGTATTTCCAGACGAGGCAACCGCCAAAGTCATCCAAGGAGAAGCATTCGCTTTACGAGCCTATTGCCAATTCGATGTGCTACGTCTGTTCGGCCAAATGCCCCAGAACGCCTCTCAACAAGTCGAACTTCCTTATTCAGAAACGACATCCATTTATGAAATGCCACCATATTACAACTTTGACTCTTATGTAGAGAAATTGAAATATGACATCGAACAAGCCGAAAATTTATTACAAGACAATGACCCTTTGTTCGAATATACATTTGCGGAGTTGGAAGGCGGCGGTGTTAGTAATGAGTTTTTAATGTACCGTCAATCAAGATTAAATTATTGGGCAGTAAAAGCCTTGAAAACCCGTATGCATTTATATTTAGGCGAGACAAGCGAAGCTTATCAAACAGCCACAGAAATCATCAATGCCAAAGGCCCCGACGGGCAACCGGTCCGAAACATGAGCGGAAGCACAGATATGCCCACTTACAATTTATTACCAACAGAATGTCTTTTCTATCTAAGTAAATACGACTTAATGGATTACACACCTTCGATTCTTATTGGGAATTCAGAATCAAGTGTTCAGGTCAGCTATTCCCATTTAACATTGACCTCAAATATGCTAACCGACTTATATCAAGGAGAAATCATCGCATCGCATAACCGTTATGCAAATTGCTGGAGAAAAGATGCGAACGCTCCCAGCGACAGTTATGGCACAAGATATCCGGTTACCACCAAATATTCTATTTCTGAAAACAATACTCAAAATAGTAACAGCTCACAAGTGGTAAATCAACAAATCATCCCCATGTTACGAATGTCTGAGATTTACTTAATCGCAATGGAGACATCCGACGACTTAGCAGAAATAAACACTTGGTACCAATCTTATATGCAAGAACACGCAGTAGCCACAATGCCGGACTTCAGTTCTTTAAGCGCAGCCAAAGAATGGATTATTAACGAATATCGGCGGGAATTTTTCGCAGAAGGACAGATGTTCTATACCTATAAACGTATTGGAGCCGACGAAATGTTATGGAGAAGCACCCCTGTAGACGAAGACGACTACATTTTACCACTACCGTTAACAGAATACAATCCAAACAATCTTCAAAACTAATTACGATGAACACATTAAATAAAATAATAGTCGGATGTGGATTTATCAGCATCGCTCTCGCTTGTAGCGAAGACTATCCAACATATGCGACCGAAGAGTGCAATCTAAATTTCGTGTATTATAATAATTCCGGGAATCCGTATACAACAGATGAAATAACCGACGAAATGTGTGAGACCAACTTCTCGTTCATGTACTCAGGGGAAGAAGCCACAAGAGACACCATTTGGTTTGATATCGCCACAATGGGAAATCTTTCTAACGAAGACCGTCCTATAGCCCTACAACAGTTCCAGGTGAATGGAGCAGACAACGCAGAAGCCGGGACTCATTACGTCGCTTTCGACGACCCCGAGATAGCACAATTCTATCAAATTCCTGCCAATGCAAACAGAGCAAGCATCCCGGTAATTTTACTACGAAACGATCCGACCTTAGAGGAACGTACCGTAGTCCTAAAATTTGGTTTTAAGGAAAACGACTATTTCAAATCAGGTTATGACACGCTTTCCATGCATACCATTTACATCACAGACAGACTTGCCCAACCAAGCAACTGGGACGAATTAGGTTATTTTGGCAGTTATGGAGAGCAAAAGCATCTTTTAATGATTGAGTGGACCGGCAATACTTGGGATGAAGATTACATCGAGGAGTTGGTCGAAGGCGATTACGCATATATCACCTATTTGGCCCAATGGATGAAAAATAAATTGGATGAAGAAAATGCGAAACGTTTAGCAGACCCGAATATTGGTGACATCTACAGAGAAAAGGATGGGACACCGGTAGAATTTCCAGGATATTAATAACCTCAAATGATTAACATTATGAAACAGACAATATGGAGTATCATCGTAATATTCATAGTTAGCTTATCCGCTTGCTTCGATGACGACAGCACGTTAGGCAACCCCAATTACAATGATATCATAATAGGTGAATTAAAAGACACGACGATTACCTCCTTTATGGGGAATGTCCTTACTATTACCCCTGAAATAGAAACCGGCTACGACACATCCATGTTGAGCTACGCATGGTACATTTTTAGTGGCAGTGATGAAATGGAAAATGGTTTCAGAGAGAACAAAATAGCAGAAACAAGGACTCTCAACTATGAAGTAAACTTGACATCAGGAAATTACACTATCATATTTGAAGCCATTTCAAATAATGATGAATTAGCCCGTACCGCATCCATGCAATTAACAACAGTAACCGCTTTCTCAAACGGATTTTATATTCTAAAAGAAACCGCTGACGGAAATAGTGACTTGGATATTTTAGGAACCGAGGGGTTGTCAGAAAATGTCGTCAGTGAAATGTATGGAGAAGCTATTCCCGGAAAACCTACCAATCTGGCTGTCACTTATGACCAGTGCTATGTCGACGAGGAAACGACAGAACAAGCTGGAACAAACATGATGCATGTATTCACAGATGCCAATCAATACAGGGGATTCCGTACTGAAGACCTGGCTTTAATATTTGATCAAACGACGTTACGTTTTGACGGACTTGATGCCGACGAGATTCCTTATACCATGGCCCGCGGCTTTATGACGATTTATTTCCTAACCAACAAAGGCGTTTACAGTAATTACCCATTTTCCATGATACCGAGTAGCGGTAAATTTGGCCTTCCTGCAGAGGGGGATGCGGGAGGAAGCAAATTCATTATTCCCGTTGGAGGAGGAACTCTGGGTTATCATTATTGGAACAATGAAGAACACACCTTGTACACAACGGACTACAATGGTTCATCCGCATTACCTATTGGTTATGACACCGGTAATATAAGCGAAGCCAATCTGAAATGCCTCGCAAGTGGAGAAAACAAAGCCGGTTCTACCGCCACGGGTTGTTTCATTTGCGAAGACGAGACTACTGGAGAACGCTACCTTTATTTAGTCGACCTTTTAAGTGGAAGCGTAACCCCTCTTATCAAATTAGACGAAGACTTACATATATCACAAGGAGAAATTGTTGCAATCCTTGGAAATGGGGCATCATATATTTATTCAGTACATAATGGATCCGTGTATGTTTATAATTGGAACGAAGGAGGTGAATTTGAAGTAAACCTTCCAGGCATTCCTGATTCAGAAAAAATAACTTACCTCTCTAACCAATACCTAAACCCAATCATGAATACCGACATTGCATTTGACAATCTCGTTGTCGCAACGCAAACAGGCGACAATTACCATCTGTATTTTTACGAGAATATGATCGGCGGTATACCAGACCCCAATAGTGAACCAAAAGTAATCGAAGGTACCGGTACAATCAAAAGCGTACGTTTTGTAAGCGCATCACTCGATCCTTTTGAATTTATGAATGTTACACCTTTTTGGGGATATCCTCCTTTAATGCCATATTGCGATTGACAATTATTCCGGACCAATCACTAAAATTGATATTCAACCATGAGAAGATTATTATTATGTTTTACTTTATTGCTGGGAATTTCGTCCGCCATGGCGCAGACGAATTTCCGCCACGTCTCTTACGCGGAGGGTGTGGCAGCCGCCAAGGCGGAGGGCAAGTTGGTGTTCATCGATTTCTTCACGGAATGGTGCGGGCCGTGCAAGAGGATGGCGAACAATATCTTCCCGCAAAAGAACGTGGGGGATTATTTCAACGAGAAATTCGTGTGCCTGAAGATTGATGCGGAGAAAGGGGAAGGTGTGGAGTTGGCAAAACGCTTTAAAGTGAACGCTTATCCGACATTTATCGTGATGGATGCCAACGAGAAAGTGCTTGGCACACGGGTCGGAGGCTCCGGCAGCGGAGAGGAGTTTATCGGCATAATCGAGCGCATCGTGGATCCGGAGAAGACACCCGAGCGAATGAAGGCACGATATGAGGGAGGAGAACGGTCGGCCGATCTGATTGCCGCCTACGCCGGTTATTTGATTGAATCCGCCCGGGAGTCCCGCCAGCCGGACCAAGGCAAGATAGACGAGGCGAACAAGATGGTGAACGACTATTTCAACAACCTGACGGACGAGCAGAAAGTGGCCGAGGAGAACGCGTTTATCTATCTGCAATACGCCGAGTCGCCCATGGACGAGTATGGACGCTATATGGTGGCACACCGGGAGGAGTTCGTTCCGGCGGTGAAAGAAAGCATCGCCGAACACATCTCCAAATTGTATGACCGCTATCTGATTTCAGTGTTGGCGGGGTATGCCCCTTACGACAAAACGGGATACGAGACCGTGAAACGGGAAATGAAGGAGCTGAATCTGAACACGGAGAAGAAGTATGACCCTATTTGCCGCATCATCGAGAGTTACGCGGCAGGAGACATGAACGCATATTTCGACACGTGCGAGCGCGAGTACGGTAATTTGGAAGAGGGCGTGCAAGGGAGTCTAATATTCGGGATGAACGACCTTATCAAGGGCGACGACCAAGTCGCCTTGAAACGAGCTGTGAAATTCATCCGCTCCAAACTTGCCGACATGCCCGCCAACAACATCTATTTCGCCGGCATGGTCATCGGCCAATTAGAAGACCGCATCAAGGAATAATTCGCGATTGATGTTTAGCATAGTCGTCCCTTAAAAATATTTTTATTTACTGTTATTCAGTTATTTAATCAATAAAAGTCTTTGATAATTCTGCA
>CALUHX010000039.1 GCA_944320555.1 uncultured Butyricimonas sp.
AACGCCGCGCCGATGGGAGGCGGCGGAGACTGTCACACGGGCTTTTGCGAGACGCTTCCCTGCTCATGCTATTGGGAGATAGACGGAACGGGAGGCGTCTTTTCCTTTCGCGCTCGTGGCGAACGCGTACACGTGGAGCGCGTCCTTGTTCCACAGGCTGTGCAGCGTGGTCGACGACGTGCCTCCCTCGCCGCGCGTGCCGATGCGGACGATTTTGCACTGGAAAAGGTCGCTCTCCAGCACGGCCGCGTACAGCACGTCGTCTGGCTTGCAGCGGTTGTAGTTCTCGTCCGTCCCCGTCGCCAGGAACGACAGGCTGTGCTCCTCCTCCGAGTACGTCACGCTCACCTCCGGCATCATCAGGTTCCCTTTGGCGCATAGCATGCTTGGGTAGTCCACGCTCACCGCGCCCGTCTCCGTGCTCTCCACCGTGCACAGGCCCTTGTTCACGTGGATGAACATGTTCGGCGCGGTCCACAACTTCTTGGCGCATTTCGGGAATCCGTGTTGCGACACCTCGGCCATTGCCCCGGACAACTGGCCCATCATTTCAAACAACAACTGCTGCTCGCTTTGCCGTTCCGTCGGCGGAGTCGTTTTCTCCGGCAGCGTCTTGACGAAACAATCTTTTTTTACGCGGTAGTAGAGCGACTTGCCCACCTTCCCGCTGTAACCTCCTGCGAGGTCGGGAAAAACTTTTGCCATAGGCATAAAGTTTAAAGATGAAAAAAATATTATTCGTACTACATGCCCCCTTCGGGACAAGTGAAACAATGCAGGCTTGTCCGCCCGTGCGCGCTCTCGGGCGGGGTACCTCGGATCAATCTTCGGATGCCTTCTTTTCGGCATCAGGTTCGCCTTGTGGATTATCTTCCTGCTGGCGGGATTCTTTATTTTCGTTTTTCGACTTGAATGGAAGATTCGGTTTAGTCTCTTCTTTGGGCACGAAATCAATCTTCGTCTTCAATGCCGCTGCTATTTTATTCAAAATATCTATTCCCACGGAGAAACGCCCTTGCTCAATCTTGCTCAAATTCCCTGCGTCGATTCCCGTCCTTTGCGCCAATTCTTTTGCGTCCATCTTTTGTTCTTTACGCAATTCCTTGATGCGATTGCCGATACGTTCCCGCTCCTTGTCTCTGTCCAGTAATGTCCACGTGAAGATATTTATTCTTGCGGCCATCATTCCCGATGCTATGGGGCCCCATATCGACCTTTCGCTTCCGTCATAATACTTGTCGAACAAGGCTGTGACACATTTGGAGAAATAGCCGTCCATGTTGAGTTCAATTTGATAATTCATGGAGTCGGAATACCCTAAAATATAGGTGTCGCCGTTCAGTGTTTCTATTTTCACTTGCGTGGGATCGAGAAAAGTCACTTTCGTGGTCATGCCTTCAAGTTTTGCGGCGTTTCCGCCTTGGGTTTTGCGAGCATTATTACTCACCGCAAAGATATGACGAATTGTTTAATATACCAAGAAATAATTGGTATATTTTACAATTTTCTTTCTTCCCGCTGACACATAATGATTTGCCGACAGAAAAAATGTGAGTTTTCAAGACGACATGTTTCAAAATGTCCAAATTCCTTTAATAATTTCGTGTGTTTTACTGCCAAAACACACGAAATATTGCTAACTTTGCCCAAGGACAGGGAGCGCCTTGTCCATTGCGTATTGACATAAACAGAAGTGTTATGCTTATCTTGCGAGTGTGAAGCCTGAGAAACTGAACAATCGTATGACAAGGAAGCATAGTGGTTCTCACGCTATAGCGTGGGCTGCTATTTCCACATTCTTTCATACACAGGTTTTCTCAGGGCCTACACTCGAAGACGTGGCTGCAGTTCCACGCTTCTCGTATAAATAGCCCTTGGGGAACTGGAGGGCGCAAAAATGTAATTGATGAAAACGATAAAACTACTGTTTTCTGTCTTATGTTGTATCCTCTTGCTGAATGGCTGTGCCTTGAAAAAGCCGGTGGTTGTGAAAAATGCTCCGATTGAAACATTCAAATATGCGTATATTTCACCAACGAATGAACTGACCGCCGGTAGTGGAGGAACTTACGGCACAGGCTATGGCGTGTATGGAGCTATGACGACAAAAACTGTCAACCCTGCCGATCTCATCACGGGAATTTTGATGAAAGAAGGTTTTGTCATCCTGCCCGAACTGAAACCGGAATTGGCGAAAGAAACCCTCATTGTGACCTACGGCGAGAGCGGTCGCCGAAATCTTTGGGGAGGAGTGTTGGGCTACACGATGGAAGTGACTATACAATTTCTTTCTGCCCAAACCCATGAAATAATATGCACCTGCACGGCAGAAGGTTTGGGTGACACCGAGGCCGACGACATCCGCAAAGCCATAAGCCGTGCCTTGGACGGCCTTTTTGGCGAGCAAAAGTAATGTGATACATCATTAACCATAAAAACCTTTCGTCATGAAAAAACTAATTCTTATCCTTGTCCTTGCCTTCACGGTGCAAGTCTCTTTTTCCCAAACCAAAATCGACTTCTTCGATTTCGTCCGCAACTTCGACTGGTCCATCTCCGAATCCGACTTCCGAGTCACATACAAAGACTTACTTGTTGAGCAGCCTGACTCTATGTCCGAATTTTTAGAAATCTCGGGATTGATTCCTTTGGATGGTATTTTTTTAGGAAAATATGAGGCAACGGCAAATGCAATGTATAATAAATTGTTTGATAAACCGACGCTTGGGATTCTTTTTAATTCTTTAAATGCATTCGATTATTTGGAAATCGAAAAAATAATAGAACAAAAACTTGGTAAATCAAATTATTTTGTGAAAGGAGAGAATTCAGAAGACGATATGGTTAAAACAGAAAGTAAAAGAATATGGATAGAGGGTAATAATATTTTTACCTTAGCACAAGCAAAAAGTTTGGGTAGTACTTCCTTACATCTAATTGCAGAGTATCGAGAACCCGATTTCCGCCAAGGCTATTGGGGTGACTCAATGGATGAGATAAAAAGAAAGGAAGGCAAACCAGATGAGTTTGGTATGGAAAATATTTATTCTTTTACGACTTATGTCGCAGGTATAGAGTGTTTGGCTGGTTACCGTTTTACGGATGGTAAACTTACAAGCGGTAAATATATTTTTCTTAATCTCAATTCAGATAATTGTATTCAGAATTATGAGAAATTGGTGGAATTGTTAACAAAGAAATATGGGGAACCAATCGGTAGTGATAAAAAATCTACGGCTTCCGATTTTGAATTAAATGTAATGGATGAGGGAGATGTTGTCGAGATGGGTAAAATGCGTTTTGATGTGAACTGGGTAACCCCAAGCACAACTGTGGCAATCTATCTTTATGGCGAACAGTATCAAATACAACTTGGAATAGAATATTACAGTAACTTACACCAAGAAGAAATGGAACACGACGTTCTAAAAGATTTGTAAGAGAATAAAGTGTACCTAATATTTGTGAATCATGAAAAATGCATTGATTTTTATTGCGGGAATGATAACAGGGGGCGGCTTGTTATTTTTTGTATTTGTTTTTATATTAAGCAGCACGTTTTTTAACAATGAAATACAAAATGAAGAAAAGACATTGTTTGAAAAAGAGGGAGAATATGTAAGCGATGGACCATTCAAGATATATAAAGTTTTTGAATCGGGAGATGCTTTGGCGGAAGAGCTTCGCAATGATTCAGAATTTGCAATCTCGACGGATTTACGGGTTATGTTATTAGGAAATGAGGAGAAATCTTATTACGATAATCAAATAATAAGAGTTCCAGTTGGAAAATGTGCAAAACAAATTGGAGTGGTAAAAAATTTAGGAGAAACACTCCCCATTGTCGCCATACGGGACAAATGATAGAAAGCGAATGATTAATGTTGAACCAATAATAAAAATGTAAGAGTATGAAAAAGATGTTGTTTGCGGCTTTGTGTGCTGTTTGTTTGTCTTCTTGCTACAACACGAAGATTCTGGTCGGCGACGTGCAGCCGAAAGAGCCATTGGTGAAAGTCAACAGCGAGTGGAACCACCACCTGATTTTTGGTTTGGTTCCCCTTGACAATGCCACTATGGTTGCCAAAGACTACCTTTCCGGCCAAGAGAACTACGTGGTGAAAACCAACCAGAGTTTCTTGAACATGTTTGTGAGTTGGCTTACCTGCTGCATTTACACCCCTACGCAGACTGTCTATTACGTTCCCTTGCGTGACGTGAAAGGTGTCCAATGACCGCTTGCTTGAAAAAAGAAGAGTGGTAGATTTCCTCGAAAAGGGTAATGAGGAAACGGCTTCGTCTGTGCTTTCTCGCTTCCCTTTTCGAGGGTTTCTTTTCGTTTATTTGGCGATTGATAGTGTCAAAGCGAAAGGAATGCTTTGGTGTTTTCTTGAAAATGGGAAGAATGAAATGTAACTCATAACGAATCTGCGAAGTCACATGATAGATCCAACGTATTTGATAGTAAGTGTTTGCTTGTTGGTGGCGCTTCTGTGGCTTGTTAAGTGGTGGAGAGATGTTGCTCTGCTGCGGACGGTCACGACCTTGCGCCGGGGCACGCCCTCTGAACGCAATTTGGTGGTGCGCTTGCTCAAATTCGGAGTGCCCTCCTCGTGCGTGTTCCACGACCTGTACGTGGAAAAAGAAATGGGCGTTATTCCCAAATCGACGTGGTTGCCGTTACGCAGGCCGGCATAATCGTTTTTGAGGTCAAGGACTACAGCGGATGGATATTTGGCAAAAGATACCAAACATATTGGACACAAGTGTTAAACTACGGCAAGGAGAAGTATCGTTTCTACAATCCCGTGATGCAGAACAGGGGACATATAGCTGCGCTGAAAGAGAGATTGCGGCCTTTTGCCGACGTGCCGTTCTATTCCATTGTGGTGTTCTACGGCAATTGCGAGTTCCGGGACGTGAGCGAGATACCCCGTGATGTCACCATTGTCGGTCCCGGCGGCGTGACAGGCTTGTGTCGCACAATAATGGAACAATGTGCTCCGGCTCATTATGCCGATTGGGACGGCACGCTTGCCGCCTTGCGCAAGGCCGTCGCCAATGGCGAGGATTCTGGAGTGAGGGCTCACCATGCGGAGAGTATCACGCAATGGTGAAACTCTTGTTTCTCCGATGATTTTTGGGATACACATTGACGAGATTTGCCGATTTGGCACTTGCGAGTGCCAAATCTCACATGGACTCATTTTCGCCGTATCATGGTAGTGTTGCGTCTTGATGCCGGACGGTGGTAGGCTGAAGAACCTCCCGGGAGATATGTGTTTGGGAAAACAAGTGTTAAACGCCTATGTCTTTTTGGAAGTCTCCCCCCTAATAGGAGAGGTGTCGCGGCACAATGAGATTTCGCCGAACAACCTTGCTTCGCAAACTCTTCCCCTAAGGTAGGGGAAGTACCCTGGAGGGGGGAGGGGGTATGAAATCTGTTTCCCCCCTGCCGCCCTTGGAAGTGCGGTTGCCGGATTGGGCGCGGCCTCCTGTTCCCTTTGCCGGTTGGGGGAGGGGAGGCTGGGGATTTCGCGATTGGAAACAGTTTTTCTAAAATAAAGACGGTTGCGCGGTTGTGGAACCAAATAATTTGATAACTTTGTAATCGGTTAATTATGGGAAAAATGGACAAGGTAGGCGCGACAGGGAAAAGCGGGCGGCCGTCTCACTCACACGCCGCGGACCGTGCAGACATTCCGGAAAGGAATGTCGGAGGGGGCTTCGTCTGCCGCGTCCTCCTGCCTCCCGCGGCTCGGCCATCCCTTAAAAAAAGCGGTCCCGCGCCCATATTTCTGAATAAATCCTTGGAAATCCCGAGAAATCGTGTAAACACACACACACACACACACACACACACACACACCGCCTTACCGGCGTGCCTCGCGCGTTAATCTATTCGTATTTACGGAGATATGCAAGGTCGGCCGCTCTTTTTTCATGGAGAGTCCCGCCTTTTTCATTCTCCGTGTCCTTTTCCCCACCCTTAAACTGACAGCCTCATGAACACGGAACAAATACATACCCTCGCGGCCTCCTGCCTGCTTGTGGCAGCCGGAGTGGCGGCCTTCCCCTACAGGCTGGGCCGCGCCAACACCTCGTGGCTTCCCCGGAAACTGCGCCCCGGCAAGGAATACCTCGATCGCCCCTACGAGTACGGCTATCCGGCCCGCCGCGTCGACCTCCTCTTCTCCGTTTCGGTGGCGGTGGTCGGCGCGGTGGCCTTGCTGGGCGTGCTGGTCCCGGAGCTGGAGGGCGGCCTGCCCGTCGCGACGTGGTTCTCCGCCCTCTTCCTCCTCGTCCCCGCCTGCGCGGTGTGCCGGGTGTTGTTCTGGAGGAGGGACCGCGGCGACGGCTTCTGCTACGCCGACGCGCTGACCTCGTTCGGCTATGGGAAGGTCGCGGCCGTTCTTCTTGCGCCCGCGCTCCTCTTCCTCCTTCGGCTGGCGGGACTCCTGCCCCTCGCCCCCTACCGGGCGGCGGCGGTGGCCTTCTGCGTCCTCTGCTGTCTCTTCCTCGCGTGCGACTACCTCCGGGTCCTCCGGCTCCGCGGCGCCAACGAATACAGCTACCCCATAGGCTGGAGGGAAATGTACCCCGAAAGCCTCAACCTGCTGGCCTTGCCGCCGCTTGCCGCCTCCGCGGGCCTGGCCTTGTGGTGGAGGCCTGCCCTCTGCGCCCTTGTCTTCGGCCTGCTGCTCCTCGCGTGCGTGGCGGCGCGCCACGTCTGCCGTTTCCACCCCTCCGTCGGGGGCGACGAGCGCGAGCGGGGAGGGCCTCTCCTCTATTGGAGGCGCGATAGAAATGTGAACTCTTAAACAATGACGATATGACAGACTTGAGAAAATGGATTTTGACCGCGTTGGTGTCGCTGCTTCTGCTCCCCGCATGGGCGGGCGGACGGGCGGACACCACCTACACCTTCCGTTTCGTGCCGGGCGACGACATGTTCTATGTCCCCTTCGGCGGCAACGACCGGGAGCTGGCCCGCCTTCTGGAGTGCGTGCGCCGGAACAGGGACGCCATCCTCGGCGGCTCTCTTCCCCTCTACGTGGACGGCTACTGCGATTCCCTTGACAGCGAGAAGGAAAACCTCTGCGTGGCCGCCGTCCGCTCCAACCGCGTGAAGTCGGAGCTTATCGTGCGGCAGGGACTGACCGAGGACTGCTTCGTCACGGAGAACCATTCCGGAGGAGGCGACTGTGTGACGGTGCGCATAGTGATTCCGACAGGCAGGGACGACGCGGAGGAGGCGCGTTGTCCCGCGGAGCGCGACGTTCGGCGGCCGGAGCGGGAGCGCGACGCCCGGGAACAGGCGGAGCCTGAGCGCGCCGGAGCGGAGGAACAGGCCCGGGCCGGAAACGTGGCGGAGACCGTGGGCCCGGCGGCGGAGGAAGCCTCCGTTGCCGACAGCCGCGCCCTCTCCCTCCGCGCCAACCTCCTGCGCTGGGCGACCCTCACCCCCGACATCGGGCTGGAATGGCGCGTCACCCCGAGCGTGGGTGTCGCCGTGAACGGCTCGTGGACCTCGTGGTCGTGGAGCGGCGCCGGCCGCCGCTACGCCCTTTGGGAGGTGGCTCCCGAACTGCGCTGGTACCTCGGCAGGGAGAAGCGCGCCTACCTCGGCGCGATGTTCAAGGCCGGGCAGTTCAATCACAAGCTCTCCGCCACGGGCCGTCAGGGCGACCTGACGGGTGGCGGCATCACCGGCGGCTGCCTGCTGCCGCTCGCCAAAGCCCTGTCGCTCGACTTCTCGCTGGCCCTCGGCTGCCTGCGCGCGGACTATGAGAAATACACGGTCGTCGACGGCGTGCGGGTGCGCGCCGGCAAGGGGACGAAGAACTGGTGGGGCCCGGTCAACGCGGGCGTCACCCTGGTATGGAGACTGTTTTAGCGAAAGGAGGAGAACATGAAGACAACGACAAGACACACGACAACGACACTGGCCCTCGCGCTGCTGCTCTCTCTGGGCGGCTGCGTCAAGGACGAACTGCGCGACACGCCCCATCCCGACACCGGGAAGATTACCGTCACCGCCGACTGGACCGACCGCGGCGAGGGCGTGGACATCCCCGCGGAATGGACCGTGACGATGGGCGGCTATACAGGCACGGAGACCGGCGCGACACACTCGCCGGACTGCCTTTTCAATCCGGGCGGCTATACCCTTGCGGCCTACAACACCCCCGACGGCATCGCGGTAAGCGGCACGACGGCTGCTGTGGCCGCAGCGGACGGCGGCTTCATCGAGAACGCCCCCGGATGGCTCTTCACCTCCGCGCGGGAAGTGGAGATAGAAGCCGACACCGACTACGAACTGACCGCCGTGATGCGTCGGCAGGTGCGTGAGCTTACCCTCGTGATCGAGCCCGCGGGCGACGCCGCGGACCGTATCGAGGCCATCGAGGGCGCGCTGAGCGGAGCGGCGGGAACGCTGGACTTCGCCACGGGCGTCCACGGCGCGCCCTCCGACGTTGAGCTGCGCTTCACGAAGATAACTTCGGGCGACGACGCCGGCAAGTGGACGGCGACCGTCCGGCTGCTCGGCGTCGCGGGCGGCGCGCAGCGGCTCACCGCCACGCTGACCTACGCGGACGGCAACCCGCGGCCCACGAGCCTTGAGAGCGACCTCACGGCGGCCCTCGGCGGCTTCAACGACGCCAAGACCGAGCCCCTGACCCTCGGCGGCACCCTCGCCGACACCCCGGGCGAGGCGGGCTTCTCCGGTGAGATCGCCGGATGGGAAGAAGTGGACGGCGGCGACGTGAATGCCGAAATCTAAAGAATGACAATGGGAAAAGAAATACAGGAAAGAAACAATAAATTAAAGACACGATGAATACCAGATTCCTTCCAATCGCAGTGCTCGCCCTCTGTGCGGCCGCCTGCGCCAACGACGACGAGAACCTGAACGACGGCCCCGTGGCCGCAGTGATTAACGCCGAAATCTCCGATGCCGTGGCCGCCCGCGCCGGCGGCACCCAGTGGGCGACCAATGACGAGATAGGCGTCTCCGAAAGCCGCTTCGGCTACGCCAACGTCCCCTACCGGTGGGAAAACGGGAAGTTCACTCCGACAGGAACCATCATCTTCTTCCAGGATGACAACGAGACCACCTTCTCCGCCTACTATCCTTACGACAGCAACGGCGGAACGCTGACCGCCGCCACCGATGCCGCGGCCCAGCAAAACCAGCCCGCCATCGACTTCCTCTATGCCGCCGGCGCGGCCGCCGGCAGCGAGAATCCCGAAGTGAACTTCAGGAACGAGAACACGGCAGGCGAGAATGACCCGGCGAAAGACCACTCCTTCCACCACTGCATGAGCCGGATTACGCTTACCTTCGAGGCAGGAAGCGGTGTGGACTTCTCTGCCATCAAACCCACCGGCTACTCGCTCTCCGGACTGGTGCTGGAGGGCAGCTTCGACACCGCCACCGGCACGGCGGAAGCCGATGATGCCGCCGCGGCGCAAGACCTCGACATGACGCTGACCGGCGGCGCGCTCGCCTCGTCGGTCATCCTCTTCCCGCAGGCCGCGACAAGCGTCGAACTGAGCGTGTACTACAACAGCCAGCCCTACACCGCCACGCTCTCCGTTCCCGGCGGCGCCTTGGAAGCCGGCAACAACTACGCCTGGACAGTCACCGTCCGCAACAAGGACCTGAGCGTCGGCTCTGCCGAGATAACCCCTTGGAACAAAGTGGAGGACACCGTGGACGCCGACCTTTAAACAAATAGTAATTAGTTATATAACAAAAGAGCGTTCTTTGACAGGTTGGGAAACGGGAAACTCTCCAAAAGTTCAGAAAAATATACTGATTTGTACATAGCTTCCGCAAGAAATGATTACTTTTGCAGTAAAGGTATAGAGCAAATGGGACAGTTGGCTTTCATAAAGATGTGAAGAACCTTGAAAAATAAGATAGCTTATGTGCAAAATGAAAGATGTAAATGTAGGTATCAAAAAACTGGATTTCACCGGACATCGGGGAAAGATGGTTGTCTACTTAACGGACGGGCGCGAACTCATTGTGCCGCTGTCGTTATTTCCGGATATCAAGCATCTTTCCGTGAAAGACCGTGAGGAGTGGATGATATTGGACGACCAGTATTTTACATTCAACCACTTAAGCAAAGTATATTCCGTGAAAGATATCATGAGCCTGTCGTAGCCACGGCATAAGTCCGGCTGACACGAAAAATGTTTCCCGTATCCCGCTCTGCTCCCGGCAAGGAGCAAGACGGGATGTCTGTTTCCCCTCTTTCAACGGACGCTCATAAAAAGAAAGAATAATTTATGAGCGACATGAAATTTACATCATTGCTATTGGGCGCGGTTCTCCTCGCCGCCTGCGCGAAGGACGAGCTGGCGGACGACACCCGCCTGCCCGAAGGACAATACCCCTTGCGGATAGCCGCCGTCACCCTCGGCGTGGAGGGAGGCGAGGCGAGGCCCTGGGGCGCGCCGCAGACCCGCGTCGGCGAGACCGACGACGGCACGGGCAGCCTGTGGGACGGCGATGAAGAGATAGGCGTGCAGATAGCCGGCAGCACAGAGGCAGCCACCTACACCGTGCGGGCCGACAGCACAGTCTTTTCCGACGCTCCCCTCTACTGGCAGAACACCCGGACGGCCACCGTCACCGCCTGGTATCCCGCTGCGGACGGCGCCATCGACCTCGGCGACCAAACCAACGGCCTTGCCTACCTGCTGCGCGGCACGGGCACGGGCGACTATCAGACCCCGGTGACGCTGACCTTCACCCACCGGCTGGCCAAGGTGCGCGTCACGTCCTCCGATGACATCGCCGACGGTGAGGTAACCTCCCTCCGGCTATACACCTACACCCAATGCGCCCACGACCAAGGCGACGACGTGCGGGGCGCGCGAGAGGGCTGGATAAATATGAAGAAGTGCGAATACACCGACAACGGCGCCACCATCACCTGCTGGGAGGCCAACGTGGTGCCCGGCTACGCGATAACCAAGCTGATGGCGAACAACGACGGCAAGGAACGCCCCCTCTCCACTACTGTCAATCCCGAGGCAGGCAGTTTCTACAACATCACGCTGAACAATGACAAGGGATATACCCACGACGGCAACGGTAACTACACCGTGACCACCGCCGACGGACTGAAAGCTGTGGCAGACATTGCCAACAACGGCAGTCTTGACATCAACATCACCCTTGACAAAGACATCACCCTGACCGGAGAATGGACACCGATAGGTTCACGGAACTCTCCTTATACGGGCACCTTCGACGGTGGAGGCCATATCCTATCGGGACTGACCATCGACCAGTCAGAAACAACCTATGTCGGGCTGATAGGCTATATCGGCGGAGGCGGCACGGTGAAGAACCTGACGCTGGCCGATGTGGATATAACAGCCGCTATTTATACTGGCGCCGTGGCAGGACGGAACGATGGCACCATCGAGAACTGCTCGGTAACGGGCAGTGTGACAGGTAATACATCGACTACCGATGGCTATGTGGGCGGCATAACGGGAGAAAACCGTGGCGCCATCACTGGCTGCGCGGCACTGGGGAGCGTGACGGTGGCAAACGGCATGTATGTAGGCGGCATAGCAGGTTGTCATAACGGAGGCAGCATCACCGTCTGCTACTCCTCCGCCACGGTGACAGGCATGGCCTGTGTCGGCGGCATAGCGGGAGAAAGCGATGCCACCATCACCACCTGCTACTCCACGGGTGATGTCACCGCTGCAAAGAACGGTCCGGGCTACTCCTTTGTCGGCGGCGTGGTGGGATACAACAGCAACAAAGCTGTCCTTGCCGCCTGCTATGCCACGGGCTCTGTCTCCGGAGAAGGCGACTTTGTAGGCGGCGTGGTGGGAAGCAATGAGAATGGCACCCTCACCGCCTGCTATCACGCCACGGGCGATGTCACTGGAGCCTCAGGAAGCACAGGCGGCGTGGTGGGACGGAATCTCCAGAACATCGGTCTTACCACTATCGTCACCGCCTGCTACTGGAACGGTACAGTGACCGATGACAAAGGCATCGGCAATGATATGGTCGGCAACGGCGAAACCGCGAAGGTGGACGGCTCCACCGTTACCTGGACGCATGCCATGAACGCCATGAACGCGGCACTCTCCGGCTCCGGCTGGCAATACATGCCCGGCACCGACGGCGCGCCGCTCGCGCTACAGGTGGAACAATAACCCCGCCCCGCCTCCCTCCCCCTGCTCTCGCCCCGCCTCCCTCCCCCCTGAAGCAGGGGCAGGATTCCCGCAGGAGCCCAACTCTCCCCCCTAAGGTAGGGGGAGTACCCCGAAGGGGGGTGGGGGTATGAATCAAACCAACTCCCCCCCCTTAAAGCAAGGGGAGTACGGCGAAGCCGGGAGGGGGTATGACATACCCCGCACGCCCTTGCCGCACGCCCGCGCGGCAGGGACGGAAGCCGGGTGTGGCTTGGTGGAAGGAGGGTGGCAGGGAGGGTGTAGTAAGGGTTCTGCTATTTGTCTGCTATTTGTTTCCTATTTGTTTGCTATTTGTTCACAAATACAAATCCAATTCCAAATAAATAGTTCACCACCTTCTAACCCCAAGCTACACCCTCCCTCCCCCCGGGCTACCCGCCGGATGCCCCCGGGACGGGCGCGGCAGGGGTGGAGCCCGGGGGAAGGAGGCCGGGAGGGAGGGTGTAGCCGGGGAGTTGCTATTGACTTCCTATTGACCTCCTATTGACTTGCTATTGGTTTATCAATAGAAACCCAATGCCAAACCATTAGGAAATTGCCCTTTTCCCCCAAGCTGCCCCCAAGCCACCAGCCCCCTGCCCCCAAGCTACCCGCCGGGGACGCGGAAGGGGCATGAAAATCACATTTCGCGCGGGGATGGCATGGGATTTGCACGGGGAGGATTAAAACGAATTAAAAATATGATGAAAATTGTGACGGGTATCGATTAATTTCGTATCTTGGGGCACGAAAAACAACAGTTTTGTAAAATGGCATTATTCGGTTTATTTAGCAAGAAAAAGAAGGAAAGCCTTGACAAGGGGCTGGAGAAAACGAAGGAGAGCGTGTTCAAGAAACTTTCGCGCGCGATTGTGGGCAAGTCGAAGGTGGACGAGGAAGTGTTGGACAACCTGGAGGAGGTGTTGATTTCCTCGGACGTGGGGGTGGACACGACGTTGCGCGTCATCCGGCGCATAGAGGAGCGCGTGCAACGGGACAAGTATGTGGGCGTCAATGAGCTGAACAGGATATTGAAGGAAGAGATTGTGGCGTTGTTGAAGGAGAACACCGCCGCGGGCGACCCGGGCTCGTTCACCTTGCCGGAAAACGGCGGGCCTTACGTGATTATGGTGGTGGGCGTGAACGGAGTGGGGAAGACGACGACCATCGGGAAGCTGGCGCACAAGTTCAAGGAGGCGGGGAAGAAGGTGGTGCTGGGTGCGGCGGACACGTTCCGCGCGGCGGCGGTGGACCAGCTGGTGGTGTGGGCCGAGCGCGTGGGGGTGCCCATCGTGAAGCAGGGCATGGGGGCCGACCCGGCGTCGGTGGCTTACGACACGCTCTGCAAGGCGAAGGCCGACGGGGCGGACGTGGTGCTGATTGACACGGCGGGACGGCTGCACAACAAGGTGAACCTGATGAACGAGCTGACGAAGATAAAGAAGGTGATGCGGAAGGTGGTGCCGGACGCGCCGCACGAAATCCTGCTGGTGCTCGACGGCTCGACGGGGCAGAACGCCTACGAGCAGGCGAAGCAGTTCACGCTGGCGACGGAGGTGAACGCCCTGGCCATCACGAAGCTGGACGGGACGGCGAAGGGAGGGGTGGTGATAGGCATCTCGGACCAGTTCAAGATTCCCGTGAAGTATATCGGCATAGGGGAGAAGATAGACGACTTGCAGGTGTTCGACCGGGAGGAGTTCGTGGACTCGCTGTTCAACTGACGCGGAAGGGGGCAGGATATGAGGAAGAGAGTGTTGTTCGTGTGCCTGGGGAACATTTGCCGCTCCCCGGGCGCGGAGGCGATTATGAGGCGGCGCGCCGGGGAACGGGGCGCCGCGGATTTGGTTTACGCGGACTCGGCGGGCATCGGGGGATGGCACGCGGGCGAGACGGCCGACAAGCGGATGATGGCGCACGCGGCGAGGAGGGGGTACGAGCTGACGCACCGGGCGCGGAAGTTTTATCCGGACGCCGACTTCGGGGCGTTCGACCTGATTGTGGGGATGGACGACGGCAATGTGCGGGACTTGCTGGCGATGGCGGCGACGGAGGAGGAGAGGGGGAAGGTGCGCAAGATGACGGATTTCTGCCGCCGGTTCGCCGGGCGGAACGGGGTGCCCGACCCGTATTACGGGGGCGCGGAGGGGTTCGAGCTGGTGCTGGACATGCTGGAGGATGCGGTGGACGGCTTGTTGGACCAATTGCTGGAAGATGGAAAGGGCGGGGAATGAGGCGCCGGAGCGCGAGTTGCCGGGAGGAGAGGGGACGATGTGGCGCGTGACGGGGGAGAGGAAGCGTTATCTGGAGTTGCTGTTGCTGGCGGACGAGCAGGAGTCGATGATCGACCGCTACCTGGAGCGGGGGGAGATGTTCGTGCTGAGGCGCGGCGGGGAGACGGTGGCGGTGTGCGTGGTGACGATGGAGGGCGGGGGGACGTGCGAGTTGAAGAATCTGGCGGTGGCCCCCGGGTTCCAGCGCGGGGGACTGGGGCGCGCGGTGGTGGGGTTCCTGGCGGAGCGTTACCGGGGAAGGTGCCGGGAGATGCTGGTGGGGACGGGGGAGAGCCGGGCCACGCTGGGCTTTTACGAGAGTTGCGGTTTCCGCCGCTCGCACCGGGTGAAGGATTTTTTCACGGACAATTACGACAAACCCATTTTCGAGGAAGGAAAGCGGTTGCGCGACATGATTTATCTGCGCAAGGAGCTTTGACATACCCCCCTTCGGGGTGCTTTCCCTATAGTTCATACCCCCACCCCCCCTTCGGGGTACTCCCCCTATCTTAGGGGGAGAGTTAATGAACAGGACGCAAGATGTTGACCGTCAATGTTCATTAACTCCTCCCCTAAGATAGGGGAGGTGGACGCAAAGCGATAGTGTAGCGGACGGAGGAGTATGAAGTATTATTTTGACACAGCCTCTTGCGGAGCGGGGGTTGTTCGGCGACATCTCCCTAATAGGAGGTGGCCGCGGAGCGGACGGAGGGGTATGGCGGGCCAATACGCAAACAGCCTCCGGCGGCAATGCCGCCGGAGGCTGTTCATGTTTTTTCCGCGCCGGGCGGAGGTCAGGCCCCCTGGGGCTTGAGCCACTTGTCGAGCCAGGCGGCGAAGACGCGTTGCCAGAGTATGCCGTTCTGGCAGCCGAGCACCCAGTGGCATTCCGTGGGGAAGTAGAGGTACCGGGCGGGGATTCCGCGCAGGCGGGCGGCGTTGAAGGCGGCCATGCCCTGCGAGGCGTCGATGCGGAAGTCCTGCTGGCCGTGGATGACGAGGATGGGGGTGTCCCAGAGTCCCACGAACTGGTGGGGGGAGTTGTCGAAGGTGCGTTGGGCGACCTTGTTGCCCTTCTCCCAGGGCGCTCCGCCCATGTCCCAGTTGGCGAACCACATCTCTTCGGTGGTCATGTACTGCATTTCCATGTTGAAGATGCCGCAGTGGGCGATGAATGCCTTGAAGCGGCCCTCGTGGTGGCCGGCGAGGTAGTAGACGGAGTATCCGCCGTAAGAGGCCCCGACGCATCCGAGGCGGTCGGCGTCGATGTAGGGCTCCTTCTTCACGTCGTCAATGGCGGAGAGGTAGTCCTGAATGTTCTGGCCGGGGTAGTCGCCGCTGATTTGCTCGCACCATTCCTGTCCGAATCCCGGCAGCCCGCGGCGGTTGGGGGCGACGATGACGTAGCCGTTGGCGGCCATCATCTGGAAGTTCCAGCGGTAGCTCCAGAACTGGCTGACGGTGCTTTGCGGGCCTCCCTCGCAGTAGAGGATGGCGGGATATTTCTTGGACGGGTCGAAATGGGGCGGGTAGATGACCCATACGAGCATGTCCTTGCCGTCGGTGGTCTTCACCCAGCGCGACTCGACCTTGCCCATCGCGAGCTGGTCGAGGAGGGGCTTGTTGACGAAGGATAGCTCCTCGTCCTCGCCGGTGCGGGGGTCGACCCTGTAAATCTCGGACGGCTTGCTCATGGACTGCTTGACGGCGACGAGGCAGTCGCCGGCGGGAACCACGGAGACGTAGTTGTGGACGCCCTCGGTGAGCTTGACGATGGCGCCGTCGTCGAGGGTGAGGCGGTAGATTTCATCGGTGGCGTGGTAGTCGGAGATGAAGTAGATGGTGTTGTTGTCCGCCCACGTCAAGGCGCCCACGTTCTGGTCGAATCCGCGGGTGTATTCCTTTTTCTCGCCGGTGGCGAGGTTCATCACGAAGAGGCGAATCTTGTCGGCCTCGTATCCGTCGCGCTCCATGCTCTCCCACGCCATGAGGGTGCCGTCGGGCGAGATGACCTGGTTCTGGTCGTATCCCATCATGCCCTCGGTGAGGTTGACGGTGGCGCCGGTGGCAAGGTCATAGCGGTAGAGGTCGGTGTTGGTGGAGAGGGCGTAGGCCACGCCTTCCTTCTTGCGGGCCATGTAGATGACGCTCTTGCCGTCGGCGGTCCAGCAGAGCTGTTCGGTGCCGCCCCAGGGGCGCACGGGCGACTCCCAGTGCTCGCCCTCCATGATGTCCTTGCCGGAGGTGACGGGCTGTCCCGGGCGGTAGTCGGCCACGAAGGGGTGGGTGTACGCCTCGACCCACTGGTTCCAGTGGCGGTACATTTGCCCGTCGATGAGGCGGGCGTTGGCCTTCGGGAGGTCGGGGTAGATGTCGTGGACGTCTTTCTCAAGCTTCACGTCTTGCAGGAAGAGGAGTTTGGACTTGTCGGGCGAGAAGATGTATCCGCCGATGCCGCCCTTCACGTCGGTGACCTGAGTGAGGCCGCTGCCGTCGGGGTTCATTTCCCACAGCTGCGTGTCGCCGGAGCGGGAGCAGAGGAAGGCGATTTTGCCGTCCGGGGTCCACGTCTCGGCGAACTCGTTGTAGTCGGTGTCGGTGAGGCGGGTGGATTTTCCCGTGGCGAGGTCCATGAGGTAGAGGTCGCTGTACGAGCGGTCCTCCTCCTTGTTGAAGTAGGTCACGTCGTACAATAAGGTCTTTTGGTCGGGGGAGACGTTCACGCTCCCGATTCTCCCGAATGCCCACAGCACTTCGGGGGTCATCACGTCGGAGGTAAGTTTCATGTCCGGAGTCTTGTAGCCGGGTTTCACGGCTTCTTGCGGCGCGTCGCACGAGGCGATTGTCAGCGTGGCGAGCACCGGTAATAAGTACTTTTTCATTGTCGCTGTCTTTTGAGATGTTGTGTGTGGTGTTTCCGCGGGCTTTCCATGGGGCGTGTCGAAAGGCCGTTTTCATACCCCCTTCGGGGTACTCCCCCTACCTTAGGGGGGAGAGTTGAACAGCGGTGCTGTTCAAGTATTTAAACTCCTCCCCTAAAATAGGGGAGGTGGCGGCAAGGCCGCCGGAGGGGTATGATTAGCCGTTTCGGCAGGCACCCGTGGTCGCACACGCTCGAACACGATGTTATACTCTCTATTCCTGGATTGTCGGGTTGCCGTCCATGGCGTCCTTGATTTTCTGGGTGAGTTCCTCGGCGAGCTCGGGGTTGTCCATCACCATCTGCTTGACGGTCTCGCGGCCCTGTCCCAGCTTGCTGTCGCCGTAGGAGAACCAGCTTCCGCTTTTCTTGATGACGCCGAGTTCCACGCCGAGGTCGACAATCTCGCCGGAGCGGGAGATTCCCTCGCCGTACATGATGTCGAACTCCGCCTTTTTGAAGGGGGGGGCCACTTTGTTCTTGACCACTTTCACCCGGGTGTGGTTGCCGTAGATTTCCTCGCCGTCCTTGATCTGGCCTATGCGGCGGATGTCGAGGCGCACGGAGGCGTAGAACTTGAGGGCGTTTCCGCCGGTGGTGGTCTCGGGGTTGCCGAACATGACGCCAATCTTGTCGCGCAGCTGGTTGATGAAGATGCAGCAGGTGTTCGTCTTGCTGATGGTGCCGGTCAGCTTGCGCAGGGCCTGCGACATGAGGCGGGCCTGCAGCCCCATGACGCTGTCGCCCATCTCTCCCTCGATTTCCGCCTTCGGGGTGAGGGCCGCCACGGAGTCTATCACGATGATGTCGATGGCCGCCGAGCGGATGAGCTGGTCGGCGATTTCCAGGGCCTGCTCGCCGTTGTCCGGCTGGGCGATGAAGAGGTTGTTGACGTCCACGCCCAGTTTCTCCGCGTAGGAGCGGTCGAAGGCGTGCTCGGCGTCGATGATGGCGGCGATGCCGCCCAGTTTCTGCGCCTCGGCGATGGCGTGGATGGCCAGCGTCGTCTTTCCGGACGACTCGGGCCCGTAGATTTCAATCACCCGCCCTTTCGGGTACCCGCCCACGCCGAGGGCCTTGTCGAGCCCGATGGAGCCTGTCGGGATGACGGGGATGTTTTCCACCACGTTGTCGCCAAGTTTCATGACGCTTCCCTTGCCGAAGTTCTTTTCGATTTTGTCCAAGGTAAGCTGAAGCGCCTTCAACTTATCCTGGTTCACTTCTGTGTTTGCCATATTGTAACTGATTGATTAATGATTTACCGTTGAATGCCTAACTCTTTGAGGATTTGTCCCGCGTGGTCTTTCGTGTTCACTTTCGCGATGACCTTCTCGATAATCCCGTCGCCGCCGATGACGAAAGTGGTGCGGAGGACGCCCATGTATGCGCGCCCGTACATTTTCTTTTCGGCCCACACGCCGTAGGCTTCCAGGATTTTTTTCTCCGTGTCGGCAATGAGGTTGAACGCCAGGTTGTGTTTGGCGATGAATTTCTGGTGCGAGCCCGCCGGGTCGGGACTGACGCCCACGACCTCGAACCCCAGCCCGGTCAGCGCGGCGTATCCCTCGTTCAGGCTGCACGCCTCGGCCGTGCAGCCGCTCGTGTTGTCCTTGGGATAGAAATAAAGTATCAGGCGCTTGCCCGCGAAGTCGTCGAGCGACACGGGCCTCCCGTTCTGGTCAATCCCCTCGAAACGAGGGGCTTTGTCTCCTTCTTTCAATGTTGTCATGCGTGTTTGTTGTTTATTGGACATTTTCACAAATATAGGTGTATTTCGCGGAATATCGCCCTTCCGGGCGAAGAATATTGGCCGCATGGCGATTTTTTGAAAAATATTTGTCACCGGAGGCACAATCTCGGAAAAAAGTATTACCTTTGTGTCCGCAAACGGACTCGTAGCTTAATGGATAGAGCATCTGGTTACGGCCCAGAAGGTTGAAGGTTCGACTCCTTTCGAGTTCACAACGGGAGAGCTTGCGGCTTCTCCCGTTTCTTTTTTGGAAAGTTCGATTCAAAGCCGTACATTTGGGGCGAATAATTACGTTATGGAGTTTATCAGTGACAATAATTTGACGGGATTGGTCATCGGGGTGTGCACGTTTTTGATAATCGGCATGTTCCATCCCATTGTGATCAAGGCGGAGTATTACTGGGGCGCGGGCTGCTGGTGGGTGTTTCTGGTGGCGGGTGTGGCGGGGACGGCGGCGGCGTTGTGGGTGACCGACGTGTTGTGGTCGTCGCTGCTGGGCGTGTTCGCCTTTTCTTCCTTTTGGAGCATCAAGGAGGTGTTCGAGCAGCGGGAGCGGGTGAGGAAGGGGTGGTTTCCTGCGAACCCCAGACGGAAAAGCAAGTTGAAACAGGAGCATAAGATATGACACACGAAGAGATTATAGCGCGATTGAACGGCGAGCACGAGGGAACGCTGGTGCGCAATCTGGGCATCGTGTTCACGGGGATGGGGGAGGACTGGATGGAGGCCACCATGCCGATAGACGAGCGCACGATGCGTCCCGGGAGGATGCTGAACGGGGGAGCCGTGCTGGCCCTGGCGGAGACGCTGGGCGGAGGGCTTTCCTACGCGACGGTGCCGCCTGAGGAGTACCACATTTTCGGCATAGAGGTGAACGGCAACCATGTCCACAAGGCGGAGGGCGGCCACGTGGTGGCCCGCGCCGAGTTTGTCCACCGGGGGCGGCGCACGCACGTGGTGGACGTGAAGGTGAGGGACGAGTTCGGGAAGCTGGCCTCGGTGTGCCGCGTGACGAACATCATCATGAGGAAAAAGGATTGAGCGGCTACATGGACTTGAGTTTCTCCTCGAGTTTGCGCAGCTCGTCGCGCAGGCGCGCCGCCTCGAGGAAGTCTGTTTCCTTGGCGGCCTTTTGCATGGCGGCCTTTGTCTGCTTGGCCATCCTTTCGAGGTCGGCCTTGCCCATGTATTCCAGCACGGGGTCGGCCACCATGTCCGCGTGCTCTTCCTCCACGTAGGCGCGGGAGGTCTCCTTCAGCACGGAGCCGGTCGTCTTGTGGATTTGCCGGGGGACGATGCCGTGCGCCTCGTTGTAGCGCAACTGCTTTTCCCGCCGGTAGTTCGTGGCCTCGATGGTCTCCCGCATGGAGCGGGTGACGGTGTCGGCGTACATGATGACTTTGCCGTTGAGGTTGCGGGCGGCCCGGCCCGCCGTCTGGATGAGCGAGCGGGTGGAGCGGAGGAAGCCCTCCTTGTCGGCGTCGAGGATGGCCACGAGGGAGACTTCCGGCATGTCCAGTCCCTCGCGCAGGAGGTTCACGCCCACGATGACGTCGATGACGCCCGCGCGCAGGTTCTCGATGATTTGCACGCGCTCCAGCGTGTCGACGTCGGAGTGGATGTACTGGCAGTTGACGCGGATGCGCTCGAAGTACTTGGTCAGCTCCTCGGCCATGCGCTTGGTGAGGGTGGTGACGAGGGTCTTCTCGCCGACGGCTATCCTTTTCTGAATCTCGTTCACGAGGTGGTCGATTTGGTTCTTGCTGGGAACGACCTCGATCTCGGGGTCGAGGATGCCCGTCGGGCGGATGATTTGCTCGACCACCACGCCGCGGCACCGTTCCAGCTCGTAGTCGGCGGGGGTGGCGCTGACGTAGATGGTTTGTCCCGACAGGGCCTCGAACTCCTCGAAGGTGAGGGGGCGGTTGTCGAACGCCGCCGGGAGCCGGAATCCGTATTCTACGAGCGTCTCCTTGCGCGAGTGGTCGCCGCCGTACATGGCCCGCACCTGGGGCAGGGTGACGTGCGACTCGTCGACCACCATGAGGAAGTCTTTCGGGAAATAGTCCATCAGGCAAAAGGGGCGCACTCCGGCGGCCCGCCCGTCCAGGTAGCGGGAGTAGTTCTCGATGCCGGGGCAGTAGCCCAGTTCCCGAATCATCTCCACGTCGTAGCGCACCCTCTCGTCCAGCCGCTTGGCCTCGAGATGCTTGCCCGCACTTTTGAAGCGGGCGACCTGGAGGGCGAGGTCTTGCCGGATTTCGCCCACGGCCCGCTCAATGGTGGCCTTGTCGGTGACGAAGAGGTTGGCGGGGTAGATATTGAGCGTTTCCATCTCGTCGATGGGCTTGCCCGTGACGGGGTGGAAGGAGGAGATGCGGTCAATCTCGTTGTCCCACAGCTCCACGCGGTAGGCCACTCCGTCGAAGGTCTCGACGGCGGGGAAGATGTCCACCGTGTCGCCCTTGGCCCGGAAGCTGCCCCGCTTGAAGTCGATGTCGCCGTTGGCGTAGAGGGCGTCCACGAGTCGGCGCAGCAACTGGTTGCGGCCGATGGTGTCGCCCCGCCTCAGGTGGATGATGTTGGCGCCGAAGGCCGTGGGATCCGCCATGCCGTAGAGGCAGGAGACGGAGGAGATGACAATCACGTCCCTGCGCCCCGAGAGGAGGGAGGCCGTGGCCCGCAGGCGAAGCTTGTCAATCTCGTCGTTGATTTGCAGGTCCTTCTCGATGTAGGTGTTCGTGGTGGGCAGGTAGGCCTCGGGCTGGTAGTAGTCGTAGTACGAGACGAAGTACTCCACCGCGTTGTCCGGGAAGAAGGCCTTGAACTCGGCGTAGAGCTGAGCGGCCAGCGTCTTGTTGTGGCTGAGGATGAGCGTGGGCCGCTGGACGTTCTGGATGACGTTGGCGACGGTGAAGGTCTTGCCCGAGCCGGTCACTCCCAGCAGCACCTGGCACGGCTCGCCCGCCTCGAGGCCCCGCGTGAGCTGGTCGATGGCCTCGGGCTGGTCGCCGGTGGGGCGGAACTGGGAGGTGAGTCGGAACATGGCGGCGGTTATTTCAGTTTGCCCATGAACTTCACGGGGTTCACGATGAAGCGGTCGTGCGTGGCGGTGCCGATGACGGCCACGTCGTCGCTGGCCTCCACGTTGAAGCGGACGCGCCTGCCGTCGACCTCGGCGACGGTGGCGGTGCAGCGCACGGGCCGCCCCACGGGGGTCGCCTTGACGTGCTTGACGTTGATTTCTATGCCCACGGTGTCGCTCTCCGCGTCCAGCGAGCCTTCGAGGCAGCGGATGGCGGTGTTTTCCATGAGGGCCACCAGCGCGGGGGTGGCGAACACTTCCAGTTTCCCGGAGCCGAGCACGGCGGCCGTGTCCTCATGGCGCACCGTGATTTCCTGTGTGAATGATTTTCCGATTTCTATTTCCATAACGCGGTTCGTTTTCCCGCGAAGTTACGCTATTCCCGCCGTACCGCCAAGCGGAACGGGGATTTTCTGCGTCAGGCGGGCGGCTATTCCGGGGGCAGGGCGGTGCGGCGGACGGGCTCGGCCTCGGCGGGCGGCTCGGGGTAGTTGAAGATGTCGTCCTTGTTCTTGGGCTGGCGGTATTTCAGCCAGCGGAAGTCCTTCAGCTTGACGTCGGAGGGGAAGACCATGAAGAGGGGGGTCATGTTGCCCTCCGGCTTGTTGATGAACGTGATGTCGGTCACTTTCCGCTCCTTTATCTTGATGCGGATGTTCGAGCCGGTGGCCTTGTTCGCCCCGATGATGACTCCCTGGTCGTCGGGGTAGTAGATGGTCTCCCCGCTGCCGTCCACGTACACTTGGTACAGCTCGTTGTCGGCGAAGTAGCCGGTCATGTTCCGGCCCTTGATTTGGTCGAACATCCATCCGGAGTCGCGGCGCACGGTGTCGCGCTGCCCTATCATCATGGCCCTGGTGTCGAGGTAGAACTCCTTCACCGAGTTGCGGCCCGTGAGCAGCGACATCCGCTCGGCGGTGATTTGGTATCCGCTGGCCCACGCCACGGGGTCGAGGTAGAGGCTGATGAGCGAGTCGGGCGTGTTGTACACCATCGAGTCGCACGCCCCCTGAATGTCGCGGCTGTAGAAGCGCACGCGGTGGTAGGCCAGCAGGATGTTGTTTTTGGCCGAGTCCTGAAGCATGAAGAGCGTGTCGCTGTGCAGGAAGAGCGAGTCGCCCTGTCCCACCATCACGAGCAGCGCGCTGTCCGTGACGAAGGCCTCGTTCGTCAGCTGGTTCATCCACCCGTAGTGTCCCTTCACGATGGTGTTGTTCACCGAGTCCACGAGGGTGATGTTGCGGTAGAGCCGGGCCTCCTTGCGCACGCTGTCCATCACCATCGTGTCCGCCACGCCCCGGTACGTCTCGTGGGTGATGACGTTGTTCTTGTACAGCTCGGCGTGGCCGTTGTTCGTGTCGTACCACCCGTCCTCCGAGTAGAGCGTGTTGTTCACCCCCGAGCGGCCGTAGATGTTGGTGGGCCCGAGGATGGAGACAAACTTCGTCTCCGAGTTGTACTTCAGCGTGTCGGAATAGATGATGTAGTCCGGCGACACCACCTTCACGCTGTCCTTGAAGAAGGCCAGCTTCGTCTTCGTGAAATAGGTGCCCCGCTTGCTGTCCAGGTCGTTCAGGCTGTCGCGGAGGTTCCCCCAGTTGAAATAGTAGCCGATTTCGAACAGGCCGTCGTAGTCGAGGTGGTTGGTGGTGAGTGTCATCGTCGGGTCTTTCAGCGTCACGTTGCGGCGCAGCTGGATGAAGCGGGTGTTGCCGTCGTAGAACATGTAGTCGCCCCGCATCTCCACCGTGTCGTTCTGCACGGCCCGCACGTGGCCGAAGGCCTCCATGTGGTTGCTGTCCTGGTACTGGTAGAGGCTGTCGCACCACATGAGCATGTTCTCGTGGCGCAGCCGCACGGAGCCGATGAACTTGGTGACGTTCCGTCTCGTGTCCATCTCGAAATTGTCCGAGTGCAGGATGTCCACCTTCGACGTCTTCCGCTGCTGCCCCTCCGTCCGGATAGCAAAACAGGTGAGGCACAGCAGCCCCACCAGTCCTATGATATGTCTTTTCCCGCGCATGTGTGGCCTGTTTACTTAATCCATCCGTCGTACCGGAACGTCATGTTCTTGTAGGCGTCGTCGATGTGGATGTAGGTGCTCTCCTGCTTCTCCCTGATCCACTTCAGGAACACCTCCTGCTGCTTCTGCATCCTCAGCATCTCCTCGAAGTTGCTCCAGTCGTCCTCCAGATTGGCCTTGTGCTGCGGGTGGTAAGCCTTGATTTTGATGATTTTGTACTCCTCGCTGCCGCTGGAGTTGTCCATGAACGGCTCCGATATCTCGCCTACCTTCAGCTTGGCCACCTCGATGGCCATCGCGTCGCGTATCTTGTCGCGGGAGAGTCTCGAGTCCGTGTTCTCGTCCACGAGGAGCCCCCCGTTGCGCCGCGTCTGCTTGTCGGCGGAGAAATAGAGCGCCGCCTCCTCGAACGAAAGCCCCTCCTCCTCGATGTACTCCGTGATGGTGTCCAGCGCGTGGATGGCCTCCTGGCGTTCCTCCTCGTCTATTTTCGGCCGCAGCAGGATGTGGCGCGCGTGCATGCGGTCGCCTTGGCGGTCGACGCACTGGATGAGGTGGAACCCGTACTCCGTCTCCACTATCTTCGACAGCCGGCCCGGCTTCAGGCTGAACGCCTCGGCGGCGAACTCCGGCACCATGTCCGTCTTCGTGATGTAGCCAAGGTCCCCGCCTCTCGGCGCCGACCCCGGGTCCTCCGAGTATAGCACCGCCAGCGTCGTGAACGACTGGGCGCCCGACTGTATCTGGTCGCGGAACTCCCTCAGGCGCGCCCGCACCCGCTCCTTCTCCACGTCCGTCACCTTCGGCTTCACCACGATTTGCTGTATCTCGTACTTCTCGGGGACGTCCGGCAGGCTGTCCTGGTCCAGCGTCTTGTAGAACGCCCGCACCTCCGACGGCGTCACCCGCACGTCCTCCACTATCTTCGCCTGCATCCGCTGCGTGATGATGTTGTCGCGCACCAGCGGCCGCGTCTCGTCCTTGATGGCCTGCAGCGGCTTGCCGAAGAACGCCTCCAGTTGCTCCTGCGAGCCGATTTCCGAGATGTAGTAGTCAATCTGCGCGTTCAGCTGCGCCTCCACCTCGTCGTCCGTCGTCGTCACGCTGTCCACCTCCGCCTGCGCCAGCAGCAGCTTCTGTATCAGCTTCTGCTCGAACACCTCGTCCCGCAGGTTCAGCGTGTTCGAGAAGTCGCCCCGCGCCTGCTGCAGGTGCATCAGGTCGTTCTCGATGTCCGATTTCAACACGATTTGGTCCCCCACTACCGCCACGATTTTGTCCACCACGTTTTCCTGCGCCGCCGCGCAAGTGGCTATGAATGACAATACAAGCAATGTTACGTATCTCATAATTCCTTTTCTGATGTTTGATTCACTAAAACCTCGCTAAGCTAATACTTTTTCGGCAAACCCCCGCGCCTTCCGCCGATTTTTTTCGCGTCAGTAGATTTTGACGTAGTTTTTCCGCCGTCCCTCCTCGTTGATTTCCTTCTCCAGCCGCTCCTCGAACCCCATCTTCCGCTTGTTCAGCAGGATTTGGCGGATGTCCTCCCGCGCGTACTCCAGCGGGGCCACCTCGTTCGCCTCCCGCGTCTCGGCGATTTTCAGCAGGTACACGTTCTCCCCGTCCTCCACCTCCACGATGCTCTTCCCCTTGAAACGCTTCTCCCACTCCTCCTCCGTCAGCGGCAGCAGGTTGAGCACGTCCCGCAACTCCACCCACTCCTCGTCGAAGTCGTCGTACTTCCGGGCGTTCGTGATGCAATACTCCTCCAGCGCCTCCATGTCCTTCGCCTCGTTCGACCGGAAAAGCCGCCGCGCCTCCTCCAGGTTCGGCGCCGAGCGGGGGATGATGGCCAGCGCCGCCCGCGCCACCGCCGTCCGCAGCACGAAGTTGAACTTGTGCTCCTCGTAGTAGGCAGCCACCTCCGCGTCGCTCACGCTGGTGGACAGCTTCTGGCTCACCAGCTTCTCCTTGTACTTGTGGATGAGCAGCGACGACGAGTAGTCCTCCACCTGCTTTCGGATGTCGCGCTCCTCCTCCGACAGGTTCTGGACCGCCTTGCGCAGCAGCAGCTCCTTCGTCACCCAGTTCCGCACGTAGTGCTCCGCGACGAGCGCGCTGTCCCGCGCCGACGCCCCGTCGGGGACGATGCCTTCCACCTCCGCCCGCGTCAGGTACTTGTCGAACACCTTCGCCACCGGCGCGCTCTGGCGGGGCTGCCGCTCCCGGCAGCCGCCCAGCAGGGCCAGAAGCCCCGCCGCCACGATAAAAAGTCTCTTGCCCATGCCGTCCTCCTTTAATTGCCGTCCCAGTGGTACAGCACGTTTGAAAAGTCGCCCTTGGCCACGTCCTCCGGCCTCGCGAGGAACACGCACGTCCCTCCCTCGCCCCAGCGGACGGAGCACTCTCCGTCCTCCGCCGAGGCCAGTTGCAGCAGCAGCGTCGTGTGCCCCTTCAGCTCGGCGTGGTACTCCCGCGGGTCGAGCTGCGTGAACGACGGGTATCCCCCCGAGCGGTGGCCCGGACACTCCAGCCGCTCGTACAGGCCCTCCAGCCGCTCGTCGGGGATGCGCTCCACCGACTCCGCCCGCGACCCCGGGAACGTCTCGTTGTAGGCCTCGAGGAGGTACTTGTCGAAGCGGTAGTCGCTCGCCGTCACGGGCATCCTCCCCGCCTCGAACGTCATGCGGAACTCGCCCCTCACCGGCAGCAGCGCCCCCGGCTCCGCCGACGGCCCCGCGCTCGGCGCGTCCGCGTTCTCGTGGAACACCACCCGGAACCCCCGCTGCCGCGCGGGCTGCTCGAAGTCCATCCCGTAGTGCTCCCCGTCGCTGATGTAGAACTGCAGGATTCCCCGCCGCGGGAACCCCTCCAGCGGCGGCATCTCCTCGAAGTTCAGCTGCGCCAGGAACGCCAGCGGCCTCGCCTCGAAACCCTCCGTCAGGTCCGTCGGCCACTCGAACCCCGCCGGCGCGTAGGGCGCGCCTCCCACCTTGCTCTCCGCGGGCCCCGTGGCGGCGGGCGTCAGCCTCGCCTCCGCGAAGGGCGCCGCGCTCCTGGCCCCGATGGCCTCCGCCAGCCGTTCCGCTGCGGACGCGCGGGGGCGCTTGCCCCCCAATAGCTTGTCAAATAATCCCATGTTCGATAATTCTTTGCGTCTTCCGTTAGTCCCGCGAAGGTACGCTTTTTCGCCGATATACCAAATCCCGGAATATTTTGTTACTTTCGCGCCCGTAATCTAATGAACAAGTTGACTCATGAAAAAAGCGATTGTACTATTGTCGGGCGGCCTGGACTCCACCACCGCCCTCTACCTGGCCAAGAGCGAGGGCTTCGGCGAGATATACGCCCTCACCTTCGAGTACGGGCAAAAGCACGACCGGGAGCTGCGGGCCGCCCGGGAGGTCGCCCGCGCCGCCGGCGTCAAGGAACACAAGTTCGTGAAACTGCTGCTCAACCAGTGGGACGGCTGCTCGCTCACCGACCCGAAGATGGAAGTGCCCGACGGCGACCTCCGCCGCGACACCGTTCCCGACACCTACGTCCCCGCGCGCAACATGGTATTCCTCTCCGTCGCCGCCTCCTACGCCGACGCCCTCGGAGTCGAGGACATCTACATCGGCGTCAGCGAGGTCGACTACTCCGGCTACGTCGACTGCCGCGAGGAGTTCATACGCTCCATGGAGCGGACCATCAACCTCGGCACCGTCCTCGGGGCCGAGCGCGGCCGCCACATCACCATCCACGCCCCCTTCATGCACATGGCCAAGGCCGACGAGGTTCGCCTCGGCGCGCGGCTCGGCGTGGACTACGGCCTCACGTGGACCTGCTACCGCGGCGGCGACCGCCCCTGCGGCACGTGCGACAGCTGCCTCCTCCGCGCCAAGGCCTTCGCCGAGGCCGGCATGGAAGACCCCCTCGTCAAACCCCTTTAACCCCCGCGGCACATGATTATACGCAAACTCTTCAAGTTCGAGGGCGCGCACGTCGTGCGCAACTGCTCCTCCGTCCGTTGCCGCGAGAACATACACGGCCACTCCTACGTCGTCGAGGTCTTCATCGAGTCCGACCGCCTCGACCGCGGCTACATGGTCATGGACTTCACCCTCCTCGACCGCGTGAAGCTCCTCGTCGACAGCTTCGACCACACCTACTCCCTCTGGGAGGGCGAGCCGGACGACTTCAAGGCTTTCATCCGCCGTTACAACCGCCGCGTGGCCGAGATACCCGTCTCCCCCTCCGCCGAGGGATACGCCCTGCTGTTCTTCTACCTTATCGACCGCGTCCTGCTCCACACCGACTTCCGCAACGGCGAGAGCGGCGTGCGCCTCCGCGCCGTGCGCGTCCACGAGACCGCCACCGGCTACGCCGAGGCCTCCCGCGACGACCTCGCCCTCGTCCGCTTCACCGCCGCCGACGTCCGCTTCTCGCCCGGCGTCCGCGCCGACTGGGACGGCGAGGAGTGGTGGGACGCCCTAAACCGCTGACGCCATGGAAATACTGCTCGCCCGCGACGGAGTGTTCCCCGTCGCCTTCTCCGCCTCCGGCGACCCCCTTCCCGGGCGGCCCGCCTCCGGCCTCTCCCTCCCCGGCACCGTCCAGGGCGAGGGCAAGCTCGCCGGCGTGCCCTCCCTCTTCGTCCGCATGGCCGGGTGCGACCTCCGCTGCTCGTGGACCGCCGCCGACGGCTCCCGCTGCCCCTGCGACACGGCCTACGCCTCCTTCGCCCTCAGCGGGGCCTTCCGCGTGGACGTGGCCGACCTGGCCCGCCTCGTCGCCGCCAACCTCGGGGCCGTCCGCCACGTCGTCGTCACCGGCGGCGAGCCCTTCCTCCAGCCCGCCCCCCTGCGCGAGCTGCTTGTCGCGCTGAAGGCCATGGGCCCCCTCCACATCACCGTCGAGACCAACGCCACCCTCTACGACGACCCCGCCGCCCGCCTCGTCGACCTCTTCAGCCTCTCGCCCAAGCTCGCCTCCTCCGCTCCGTCCTCCGACGCCGCCCACCACCGCCTGCGCCTCAACCTCCCCGCCGTCCAGGCCTTCCTCGACCGCGCCCGCGCCGACGGCAAGGACTTCCAGCTCAAGTTCGTCTACGCCCGTCCCGCCGACGCCGACGAGATTCTCTCCATCCTCGTCCGCCTCCGCGGCTGGACCCCCTCCGACGTCCTCCTCATGCCCCTCGGAGCGACTCCCGCCGAGATGGCCCGCGCTGTCCCCTCCGCCCTCGAGCAATGCCTCCGCCACGGCTGGCGCTTCTGCGACCGCCTCCACATCTCCCTCTTCGGCAACCGCGAGGGCGTCTGACCATATTATACCCCTCCGGCGGCTCCGCATACAAGTGAGGCTTCGCCTCACTTGGCGGCAAAACCGGGGTAAGCCACTTTCTCGCCCTGCCGGAGCGGGCGGGTTACCGCCCCAGCCGTTCCAACGCCTCTTTCGCGTCGGTATCCCCTTGGTCTGCGGCCTTGCGGTACCATCTCGCCGCCTCGGAGTTGTCTCGCGCCACACCCCATCCGTTTTCGTAACACAAACCGAGGTTGTACTGCGCTGTGGCGTATTTTTGTTCCGCGGCTTTTTGGAACCACTTCACCGCCTCGACGTCGTCATCTGCTACACCCCACCCGTTGAGGTAGCACCTACCCAAGTTGTTTTGCGCCATGTCGTGTCTCTGTTCTGCGGCTTTGCGCCACCATTTCACCGCCTCGTCGTAGTCCTGCGTCACACCCTGCCCGTTGTAGTAGCACACGCCCAGCATATATTGAGCGTTGACGTGTCCTTGCCTGGCGGCTTTTCGATACCATTTCATGGCTTCGACGTAGTCATGTGCCACGCCCTTGCCACTGTAGTAGCAATAACCTAAGCTGTACTGCGCTTTGTCGTACCCCAGCTCTGCGGCTTTGCGGTACCACTTTACGGCCTTGGCATAGTCTTCGTCGTGGTAGAATTCCTCCCCCTGATTGTATTGGTAGACCTTAGTGGCTGTCCGCTTGTTTTGGTCCCATATGAGGAGGGCGACCAGCAGTGCGGTGGCTGCAGCAGCCGCAATCAGTAGGTTCCATGTGAGGAGGGCGACCAGCAGTGCGGTGGCTGCAGCAGCCGCAATCAGTACTTTCCTCCGTCCCGCTGGCTTCTTTTTCTCCAGCTTTTTGACAACGCCGGACTCATCGTCGGACTTCTTGTCCTCCGTCCCGGCCGCGGGCTTCTTCTCCTCCTGTTTCTTGGTGTCTTGCGGCTTCTCGTCGGGCTTCTTATTCTTCTCGTCCACTTCCGTCTCCTCGTCGTCCGGGGCGGCTCCTCCTTTGAGCGCGGCCAGCATGGCGTTCACCGAGGGGTAGCGGTCCTTCTTCAGCGGCGACATAGCCTTCTCCACGCAGGCTATGGTCGCTTCGTTCACCTTCCGCTGCCGCAACGCCCCGGCGGGGAATCCGTCGTTGAGCACCGCCGAGGCCTCCGGCGGCCGCTCGCCCGTCAGCAGCTTGAACAGCGTGGCCCCCAGCGCGTACACGTCCATCGTCACCGGGAAGTCCCGCCCCTCGCGGTACTGCGCCTGCTCCAGCGGGGCGTACCCCGGCGTTCCTCCGCCGACGGAGGTGCTCGACTCCGGCTCGCCGTCCTCGCCGTACTGCTTGGAGAGGCCGAAGTCGATGAGGGCCACGCTCCCGTCCCCCCGCAGCATGGCGTTCCCCGGCTTCACGTCGAGGTGCAGCATCTTGTGGGCGTGCATGTACGCCAACGCCTCGCCGATTTGCACGGCGTATCCGACGGCCTCCTCCTCCGGCAGGCCTCCGCGCTTGTCCGCCAGCTCGTTGAGGCACCCGCCCTCGCAGTATTCCATGGCATAATAGGCCGTCCCGTTCGCCTCGAACGTCTCCAAGACCCTCACGATGTGGGGATGGCGCAGGCGGCTCAAATTCTCGGCTTCCCTTCGGAACTTCCGCTTGTAGTCGGCGAACAGCCCGTCCTTGCTCCCGCTGGTGACGGTGCTCTCCTCCCGCCCGTTCACGTCCTTCATGAAGAACTCCTTCACTGCCACCCTCATGTCGGTCTCCAGCTCTCCCAACGCTCCGCTCACCTTCACCCGCGTGGCGGCCAGATAAGTGATGCCGAACGAGCCTTGCCCCAGCGCCCGTTCTATCCGATAGCGGTACTCCCCGCCTTGCAGCGTCGTCCCCGCCGCCAGCGCGTCCGCGTAATGTTTCGTTTCCTTGCCCATAGTTCGATGTTTTCCTTTGTGTTGCCGCCCACAAATGTACGCAAAAAACGGGACATTGCCCTTCCCGCCCGCGGAAATATTCGCCCGCGGCCCTTGCTTTTTTCCCTCCGTTTGTCTACTTTTATAAACAATCGTGACATGGCGGCG
>CALUHX010000040.1 GCA_944320555.1 uncultured Butyricimonas sp.
ACGGCATTGGAAAAAAATGGAGCGTTGGCATTGGAATACGGCGAGGCGTTGCTTGAGCGGGTGGCGGACAAGGAGGAGTGGGAGCGGGAGCGTGCCGCACATCCGGAGCGGTTTGAGGCGGCGGTGCCCCGCCTGATGACGTGCAAGGGGAAGGCGGGGAAGATGACGCTGGTGGAACTGGCGTTCGGACTGGAGACAATAAAGATATTTTGTGACGCAGAGGGGCGATTGTTGTCGTTTAACGGCTTGGCGACGGTGTTGGGCAAGATTTTCGGGGTGTCGTTGGCGAACGCCAGCCAACTGAAGCAGGATTTGTTGCGGCGGGAGGATCCGGGGGCATTGTTCCGACAGGTGGTGGACAATATCGACGAGGTGATGGACGAGCGGTTCCGGTATGCCGCAAAGTAAAAGCGGCGGGAGAATAAAAATGAAACGGCAGGATTCTCCCGCCGTTTCATTTTGTCCAATCGACTTTAAGGGATGGACTATTTGTTTCTTTTGGCTTTCCATCTTTCCCGCAGGACTTCGATGACGGCAGGGAGTATGGAAATGACGATAATCGCCAGCAATAGGATTTTCAGGTTTTCCTGTACGAAAGGAAGGTCCCCGAAGAAGTAGCCGGTGAAACAGAACAGGCAGACCCACAGGGCCGCTCCCACAAGGTTGTAGAGCATGAAAAAGTAATAGTGCATTTTGCCCATGCCGGCGACAAAGGGCGCAAACGTGCGGACAATGGGGACAAAACGCGCCAAGATGATGGTTTTCCCTCCGTATTTTTTGAAAAATTCGTGCGTCTTGTCCAGATAGCTTTGTTTGAATATTTTGGAGTTCGGATTGCTGAATAGTTTTTTCCCGAAGAAGTGGCCGATCATGTAATTGCAGGAATCGCCGAGAACCGCCGCGGCGAACAGGATTAGCACCAGGAAACCGATTTCCAACGGCATGTCGGGCAAGGCGGTTATGGCTCCGGCAACGAAAAGGAGGGAGTCTCCCGGCAAGAAGGGGGTCACGACCAGTCCCGTTTCGCAAAAGATGATGAGGAACAATATGGCGTAGGTCCATGTGTGGTAATCTTGCACGAGCTGGATCATGTAATGGTCGATGTGTAGGATGAAATCAATTATAACTTCCATAGTTCATTGTTTGTGATTGAGAATTCGTTTTGTTTTCATTTTGTTGTTTCCGCGCACAAAGATAAACGCCTTTGCGGAGAAAGGAAAATGTTTGTCGTATTTTTCATGACGGAATATATGATTTCGCATCGCATTGAGATATAGTATGTTGCAATGTTTTTGAAAATGAGGAACGGAATATTTGGAGCGAACGTTTTCTTTGCTTAAATTTGCCAACCGATAAAGGCCCTTGTAGTTCAACGGATAGAACGGAAGTTTCCTAAACTTTAAATGGCAGTTCGATTCTGCCCGGGGGTACAAGAGCAAAAGGCGGAGCGGTTCCGTTTAAAACGCTTAAAATTAATTTCATCGCGGGAGAAAGAGCTATCTCCCGTTTTTTTTATAATTTAGCCGGGTAATTTGTAAAATAAGAATGTATGTATACGGTAAATGAATTAAGGGAGATTATAAAGCAAGAGTTGGATAAAAAGGAATATATGCAAGAGCCCTATTCCTTGTTTGAACCGATTGTTTACATGTTGGAGGACGGCGGGAAGCGATTGCGTCCCATGCTGACCTTGATAGCTTATAATCTTTACCGGGATGACATAGAGAAGGTGTTGAAGTCGGCGATAGGAATAGAGATATTCCATAATTACACGTTGTTGCACGACGACGTGATGGACGACGCGGAATTGCGGAGGGGACGCCTCACGGTTCATCGCAAATGGAACACGAATGTGGCCATATTGAGCGGGGACGCGGCGGCCATCACGGCTTACAAGTGCATTGAGCATTGCGAGGACAAGTATTTGCGCCGGGCGATAGACTTTTTCAACCAAGTGGCCATGGACGTGTGCAAGGGGCAGCAATACGACATGGAGTTCGAGAAGCGGGAGGACGTGACCGAGGACGAGTACATCCACATGATTTATCTTAAAACGGCGGTCCTTTTGGCGGGAAGCCTGCGGCATGGCGCTTTGTTGGCGGGAGCTCCCGAGCATGAGTATAACGCGTTGTATGATTTGGGCGGGGCTCTTGGACTGGCGTTCCAGTTGCAAGACGACTACCTTGACGTTTACGGCGATGTGACGGAGTTTGGCAAGAACATCGGCGGCGACATCGTGGCGAACAAGAAGACGTATATGATGATCAAGGCTTTTGAGCTGGCCGACGCGCCCACGAAAGAAGTGTTGTGGCATTGGATTGAAAAGAAGGATTTCGACAAGGACGAGAAGGTGGCCGCCGTCACGCGCATTTATGACCGCCTGGGGGTAAAAGAATACGCATTCGCAATTATCGACAAATATCTCGACCAAAGCCGGGAGATTTTGGAACGCTTGGACGTGTCGGAGGAGCGGAAGGCTTATCTCCGGGATTTTATAGACAGTATGGGAAACCGGAAAAAGTAACGCGGAATGGAGGAGAAGTCGAAACAACGGTTGTTGGACGAGCGTTATCTCCGCATGGCGCGTATCTGGGCGGAGAACTCTTACTGCCAGCGCCGACGCGTGGGCGCGTTGTTGGTGAAAGAGAAGGCAATCATATCGGACGGGTACAACGGCACGCCTTCCGGTTTTGAGAATGTTTGCGAGGACGAGAACAACCGCACGAAGCCTTACGTGTTGCACGCGGAGGCCAACGCCATCACGAAAGTGGCCAAGTCCAACAACAGCAGCCAGGATTCCACGCTTTACGTCACGGCCTCTCCTTGCATCGAATGTGCCAAACTAATCATACAGGCCGGCATCAAGCGGGTAGTCTATTCGGAGATATACCGCTGTACCGACGGGCTCGATTTGCTCCGGCAGGCGGGAATCGACGTGGAATTGGTGGAATTGCCGGATATTAAGGAATGAAGTAAAAAAAGGAAAAGAAATGGACAAGAAAAATTTACGGATTTTGCTGACGCCGATAGTATTGGCGTTGGCCATCGTGGCCGGGATGTTGATAGGCCGGGTTCTCCCGAGAGGCGGGGATGTCGCTGCCGCCTCGCGCATGTACATGCCTGTTTCCGGGAGCAAGATGGATGTCATCCTCAACATGATACAGAACTCGTACGTGGACACGGTGGATGTTTACGAGTTGCAGGAAACGGCGATTCCGTTGTTGTTGCAGACGCTTGACCCGCACACGGTGTATATCCCGGCGAAGGACATGCAGCGGGCCAACGAGGGAATAATCGGCAACTTCGGAGGCGTGGGAGTGCAGTTTTACAAGTATCTCGACACGGTGACGGTGGTGAAAGTCGTCCCGGGAGGGCCTTCCGAGAAGGCGGGCATCAAGGACGGCGACCGCATTTTGAGAGTGAACGATTCGCTTATCGCGGGAGTGAACATGGATTTGGACAAAATCATGGGCATGATGCGCGGGGAAATCGGCACGGAGGTCGAGCTTACCGTCAAGCGAATGGGAATGCCCGACTTGATGAAGATAACAGTGGAGCGCGGCAGTATTCCGGTGAAGAGCGTCGACGTGGCTTACATGCTCAACGACACGACCGGCTACGTGAAGGTCGGGACCTTTGGCATGCAGACTTATATGGAGTTCATGCAGGCCATGGCCAAATTGCAACGCGACGGCATGAAAAAATTGATACTGGACTTGCGGGACAATGAAGGAGGGGTGTTGCCCGTGGCCACGCAGATGATTAACGAGTTTCTGCCCGCCGACCGGATGATTCTCTACACGGAGGGGCAGGCCTCGCCTCGCAAGGATTTCATGTCCAACGGAAAAGGCAATTTCCAGAATATCCCGATAGACGTGTTGATCAACGAGTTCAGCGCCTCGGCCAGCGAGATTTTCGCCGGAGCGATTCAAGACAACGACCGGGGGAAGATTATCGGGCGCCGTTCTTTCGGAAAGGGTCTTGTCCAAGAGCAGCGCATGTTGTCGGACGGTTCGGCGATCCGTCTTACGGTGGCCCGCTATTACACGCCTTCCGGGCGTTCCATCCAAAAGCCTTACGACCACGGGAACGAGGATTACTACAGTGACATTTACAATCGTCTCTTGCATGGGGAGTTCTCGGAAAAGGACAGCATCTCTTTTGACGAGAATTTGAAGTACACCACAATCGGCGGACGCACGGTTTACGGCGGCGGCGGCATCATGCCGGACATTTTTGTCCCGGCCGACACGACCGGCAATTCCCGTTATTTGGGGGAAGTGTCCCGCACGGCTTATCTTTATGATTACACGTTTGATTTTATGGACAGGCATCGTCAAGAGATGCAGGACATAAAGGACTACAAGGAATTGCAGGCCTATTTGAAACAGTTCGACCTGGTGGACGAAATGGCCGATTACGCCGCCCGGCGGGGCTTGAAACGCAACGAGTGGGGCATACGGGAGTCCGGAGCCATCATGCGGAACCGCATCGAGGCGTATATTGCCCGCCATCTTTTGGACGACGACGGATTCTATCCCATTTTGGGACAGATGGACACGACGTTGCAAAAAGCCGTGGAGCAATGAAACGCGGATGTCGCATAGCAAGCGGGAGGCTTCTTGCGGGCCTCCTGTTTTTGTTCCTTTGCCTCCGGCTGGCGGGGGAGGAATGGTTGCCGGAGAGCCGGGGAAAAGTCGTGCGCCACACTTATTATGTGCTTGATTTCAACGACGAGCACCATCAGGCGAACTGGGTTTATTACGAGATGAGCCCCGAGCGGTTGGTCAAGCGCGCGTCAAGAAAGGATGATTTCCGGACAGACCCGGCGGTCGGGGAGGCGTGCGCCACGCTCGCCGATTATCGGAAAAGCGGTTACGACCGGGGGCATTTGTGTCCGGCCGCGGACATGGCCTTTGACGAGCGGGCCATGAGCGAGACGTTTTATCTTTCCAACATGACGCCGCAGACGCATGCCTGCAACGCAGGGATTTGGAGTAGGCTGGAGGCGCATGTGCGGGAGCGGGCGAGGAAGGAGCGCCTTTATGTGGTGACGGGACCGGTTTTCAAGGATGTGCATGGCGCCATAGGGAAAAATGAAGTCACGGTGCCGGGATATTTCTACAAGTTGTTCTATTCGCCATCCCGCCAGCAGATGGTCGCCTATGTCGTCCCCAACAAGGCTTCCCGCCAAACGCTTGCTTCCTTTGCGGTTCCGGTGGACAAGGTGGAGCGGATTACCGGCATAGATTTTTTCCCGGGGCTGCCGGATGAGCTGGAGCGGATTGTGGAGGCCGACACGTTCTCCCATGCGGGGGATCCGTATATTACGGCCTTGCTGGACGCTGTGGCCGGGAAGGAGTCCGGTGGAAATCCTGCGGAAGAAAAGGTCCGGCGGCCGAAATCCGGGGACAATCGGACTGCGGCCGCGGACAAGACGGCGGGGACTTCCTCAGATTCTCGTCGATATGTCCCCTCGGCCCGGGAGCAGGTGATATTGGTTCTTTCCGTTCTCCTGCTTTTTGGAATGTGGCGGATATTTGTTTACCGGGGCAAAAGGGCGGGGAAAAAATCTCGGAGCCGTTCCAGACGTTCACCCTCCCGCTCTCGGAGAAAGTAAAGGGCGATGGCGGGCGGATTAATACGCGACCTTGTCGGTCGTGGCCTTCCATAAGCGGAATTCCTCGCCTGCTCCCGCCTCCCGATGATTTTCGAACGGAATGGAGCGTTCGGATTTCTTCAACTCGATTTCTTTGTAAATGAAGGAATCGTCGAATCCCCCGTCGGCAGCGTCGTCTTGCGTGCACGCGTAATATACTTTGTCCAGACGGGCCCAGTAAATGGCGCCGAGGCACATGGGGCAAGGCTCGCAGCTTGTGTAAATCTCGCAGCCGCTCAGCTGAAAGGAGCCTAACGCCTTGCAGGCTTTTCGGATGACGTTCACCTCGGCGTGGGCGGTGGGGTCGTTGTCCGGCACGACGGTGTTGCCCGAGGAGGCGATGATTTTGCCCTCCTTCACGATGACCGCGCCGAAAGGTCCTCCGCTTTGGTTCTTCACGTTTTCCACGGCAAGGCGGATGGCCTCTCGCATAAATCGGGGATTGTATGAATTGTCGCTCATGTTTTTGGGTGTTTTTAGCAGATTGTTGATGACTTCCTTCATTTCGTTAAATTCTTGCCTGTCGTAAAGACGGGTGAGGAATGCGATTGTACCGTCGGGGGCGACAATCACATTGCGGGTCACTCCGGCTCCTTGGGCGGCGTAGGTGTAGAATGCCTTGCCTTCCGGGTCGAGCAGGAGCGGATAGGTGATTCCGGTGGATTCTTGGAACCGGGCCACGGTGGCCGCGTCTTCCTGAAGGTCTATGCCAAGGAGGACGAAGTTCGTGTCCGCCTTGTGTGTCTGCCAGATTTCTTTTTCGATATGGGGCATTTCTTCCCGGCACACGCCGCACCAGCTGGCGGTGAATTGGAGCATGACGACTTTTCCCCGCAGGCTGCTAAGGGAGATGGTTTTTCCGTCCGGATAAGTCAGTTCGATGTCGGGAGCTTCTTGTCCGATTCTCACCAGATAGCCCCTGTCGTCCTGTCCGGCCAAGAGTTTGCCCGCAAGGGCGATGATGAAAAACAAGGTGAATATGGTTCTCATGTCATTCTTTATGGGTTTGATAATCGCGCTTCATGAGTGCAAATCTATCGTTTTTTTGGAGAATATGTGATAAAATATGGCGGGAAAATTGGATGTGGGTTTATCTTTGTGCCATGATTTCAATTAGAAAGGGAAATATGGAAGGACAGAGAGTTTTTGAATTGCATTTTGCCCCGGTGCAGGGGTACACGGACGCTATATATCGCAATGCGCACGCGGCAATGTTCCGGGGCGTGGAGGCGTATTACACGCCTTTTATCCGGGTGGAACGAGGAAATGATTTCCGCCCGAGGGACTTGAGGGAATGCCAGCCCTCCTCGAAGACCGTGCCGAGGTTGGTGCCGCAGGTGTTGGGCGGGACGCCAGAGGAGTTGCGCCTGTCTCTTGGCGTGTTGCGCGACATGGGACACCGACAGGCGGATATCAACATGGGGTGCCCTTTCCCGAAGATTGTCCGCCGGGGCAAAGGAGCGGGATTGTTGCCTTCGCCGGAACAGGTGGAGGCGTTGTTGAATGTGCTGGAGGAATTTGAGGACATGCGTTGTTCCGTAAAGATGCGTTTGGGTTGGGAAAAGGCGGACGAATGCCTGGCCTTGTTGCCGGCCTTGAACGCCGCTCCTTTGTCGGCCGTGTTCATGCACGCCCGCTTGGGGACGCAGGAGTACAAAGGAGAGCCGGACGTGGAGGCTTTTGGCGTTTTCGGAAAAGAGTGCGCCCATCCCTTGTTTTACAATGGCGATTTGCGGACGGTCGAGGACATTCAAGGAATGCGGGAGCGTTTCCCGTTTATCCGGGGAGTGATGGTCGGACGGGGACTGCTGGCAAATCCGGCCTTGGCGGAGGAGTACGAGTCGGGGCGGGCGCTGTCTCCGGAGGAACGGAACAGCCGCTTCCGGCGGTTCCATGACGAATTGTTTGCCGCCTATGCCGACCGCCTGCAAGGTGACGCTCACTTGTTGATGAAGATGAAGACGTTCTGGGAAGAGTTTATGCCTTGGACCGACCGCAAGATTTTGAAGCGCGTGCACAAGGCGACAAAATTGACGCAGTACAAGGAAGCGGTGAACGCGGCTTTTGCGGAGGAATGAAAAAGCGGCTTTACATTGCGGTCGGTTGCCTTGCCGTGGCTTTGGGGGTGGTGGGCATATTTGTCCCCGGATTGCCGACCACTCCCTTTTTGCTATTGAGTTCATGGCTGTTCTACCGTAGTTCCAGGCGGTTGCACGACGCCTTGCACCGTTCCCGTTGGTTCGGCCCCTACCTGCGGCGTTACCAGTCGAGGGAAGGGGTGGGATGGCGCGTGAAAGCGGTCTCCCTGCTTTGCATGTGGGCGATGATATGCCTCTCCGCTTTCGCCTTCTTTGAACACTGGCACGCCCGGGCCTTGCTCTTCGCTCTGGGAGCCATCGGCAGCTACATGATTCTTTTCGTCGTGCCCGACTCCAAACGCGACGCTTGATTCCTCGTCCAAAAAACAAGTGGTTCCATGTCGAATCCATATTGAAATGAGCCTTGCGTTATTTGCTTGCACAATTCAAAAAAAACAGGCTCTTGTTTGTATTCCGCCCGACTTTTCGATACATTTGCATGATTGATTCTCTGTTTGACAGAGGAATGCGATTATTGGAAAAGGTGTTTTAAATTATTATTCTATTGACAATGGCAGATTACGAACACGCCTTGCGGGCCGGGACAGTGTTGCATGGCAAGGAACATGACTACCGCATTGCCCGAGTGTTGGGGCAAGGGACTTTTGGAATAACATATCTTGCTTACACGCGGGTGTCGCTTGGCGGACAACTGGGAGAGGTCAGCTCCGAGATACAAGTCGCAGTCAAGGAATTCTTTATGAGCGGTTTCGACGGACGCGAAGGCTCCACGGTGACACACGGAAGCAAAGACGGAATGTCGGGACAATACCGCCGTAAATTTGCGAACGAGGCCCGCAATCTTGGACGGATGCGGCATGCGGGCATCGTGAAGGTAATCGAGGCGTTCGACACCAACGACACGAGTTACTATGCCATGGAGTATTGTGGAGGCGGAAACCTTGACGCGCTTATTGCCGCCAAGGGCGGCTTGCCGGAAAAGGAAGCCTTGGGCTATTTCACCAAGATAGCCGCCGCGCTTGCCTACATGCATGCGAACAAGATGTTGCATCTGGACTTGAAGCCCGGCAACATCATGCTGCGCTCTTCAGGGGAGCCGGTGTTGATAGACTTCGGATTGTCGAAACAATATGACGAGAACGGGGAACCGGAATCAAGCACTTCGGTCGGCAACGGCACTCCCGGCTACGCGCCGCTTGAACAAGCGAACTATAATGGCGGCAATGGATTGCCTGTGACGATGGACGTCTACGCCCTTGGCGCCACCCTCTACAAAATGCTTACCGGGAAACGCCCTCCGGTCGCGTCCGATGTGCTGATAGAGTTCCCTGAGGACGAATTGCTCCGCCATGGCGTGAGCGACCGGACCATAAAAGCGATACGCCGGGCCATGCAAGCGAAGCCCCGCGACCGCTACCAGTCGGTGACGGCGTTCGCTGCCGATTTGGTTTCCGCGAATGACGAGGATACCGAGGTAATCGGACAGGTAATCAATGTCGGTCCCGGCCAAGTCAAGCGCGAGCAGGAGAGGAAAAGACTTAAACCCGCGTTGATTGCCGCGGCCGTCGGTGTGGTGATTATCGCAGCGGTGTCGGTCATTTTGTCGCTTGGAAGACGGGACGCGTCCGATTCCTCAATGTCGCGGCCATCCTTTGCGCAAACCGGCGACGACGCATACTTTGACGGAAGTGACTCCTCCGGAATTGGCGAGGAGTCGACGATTGCGGAAATGTGGGCCGACGACAGCGTGATGGTTGAGTGTGATTCTGTCGCCTCGATTCCCGCCCCCAATGACAAGCCTGCGTCCAAGCCCGACAGGCCGGAGCAGTCTCGGGATTCAAGGCGCGACATCCCTGCGATTGAAATGGTGCGTGTGGCCGGAGGAGAGTTTACCATGGGCGCCACCTCTCAGATGGAAGGGCGGGCGTGGGATGATGAGTATCCCGCGCACCGGGTGAGCCTTGACGGTTTTTATATCGGCAAATATGAAGTGACGCAGAAATTGTGGAAAGCCGTGATGGGAAGCAATCCGAGCAAACACGCGGGCGACAATTTGCCGGTGGAGAATGTGTCGTGGAATGATGTCCAGGAGTTTTTGCGGAAACTCAACGCCGCGACAGGAAAAAATTATCGCCTGCCCACCGAGGCCGAGTGGGAATATGCCGCGCGTGGCGGCAACAGGTCGAACGGATACATATTCTCGGGAAGCGACAACCTCGACTTCGTGGCATGGTATGAAGGGAACAGCGGGGGAAAGACTCACGTGGTGGGAACGACGCGCCCCAATGAGCTGGGAATCTACGACATGACCGGCAACGTGATTGAATGGGTGCAGGACGGTTACAAACCTTATTCCAGCGGGGCGCAAGTCAACCCGGTGGCCTCTGTTTCGGAAGACAACAAGCGGGTGGTTAAAGGCGGGTCTTGGTCCAGTGTTGAGAAAGGCTGCCATGTGTCTTTCCGTTACGGCGAGAATCCGTCGATCGAGCAGAGTGACGGGAAGCAAGGTTTCCGCCTCGCCCTTTGACTTGCGGGAGGTGAGAGGGAGGCGAAAGATTTGCGTCTATTGTCGGTGCGATTGAATCGGGGTTAAAACGCCTCCGTCATATTCATGTAGAACAGCACCCCTTTCATCCCCGGCTCCTTGCCGATGTCGAGGCGGAAATTCTTTCGGGGTTGCACTTGGATGCGGAGCCCCACTCCGTAATTCCATTTCCACTTGTCCCAGTCGGACGGGTGGTCGCCGATTGTGCCTGCGCCGCCCCATGCCACGAAGCCGAATTTGGAGAACAGTTTCCCTTTCCGGTAATCCTCCTCCGATCCGAACATGTGGCGGTACTCCACGATTCCGTAGGCCATTGTCTTGTCCCGGTATTTTCCCCAATAGTAACCTCGCAGGTCAAACGGAGAGCCGAACATCGGCAGTTCGGTGAAAGGCACCTCGTTGAAGCTCAGTTGCGATTTCGCCGTCCATCCCAACACGCTCCGCGGCCGGAGGATAGGAGTGAATTGCCGGTATTCCAGCTCGACGACCTGATAGTCGTACGTGCTCCCGAAGATGGAACTGTAAAACTTGCCCGTCGCGCTGAGCAAAATGCCTTCCGACGGGGTCGCCACGTCGTCGCGCGAGTCGTATTGGAGCATGGCTCCCAGCCCGATGCTTGTGTACGAGGGCTTGTATTTCAGGAAATAGGGGTCTTGCGCCATCACGGGATTGATGTCCGTGGACTTCGTGTAATTGATGTCCGCCAATGCGCCCACATAGATGTGCCGTTTGATTTCCCACACGAGGCGGGGATAGAATTGAAACATCCGCTTGTGGAATTCCGTGGTGGAATCGCCTTGCTCGATGTTCTCGATATAGTCGTACCCCTTGCCGTAATAGTTGGCGGGCTCGTCCCGGTAATTGTATTTGAAATACATGCGGAAGCGGTTCTCGTTCAGGAAAAACGTGCCCGTCCCGGCGATGACGATGGTGCCGTTGAGCGAAAGGTTGAACCCGATGGGAAGGAACGAGCGTTGCGACACTGTGTCCGCCTTGTTGAGGCGGAACGAGGCGAGCATGGCTCCGCCCACGCCGAACTTGGCCTCCGGCGTGTAGGACGGGCCTCCCAGCACGGAAATCCACACGTTCTTGTGGGCGCGGATGGAATCCCGGCGCATTTGTCGCAACTCGGACTTCGATTTGGGCGCGGAGTCATTGGGGATGGCTCCGGTGGTTTGGCCTGTCGCCGGGAGAACTCCGGCGAACAGGAAGATGAGTAATATGATTTTGATGGTGTCGCTGTGTCTCATAATTTGTAATTCCATTGGTGTAGGGCCTCGCCCCAGTTCTCTTCCACGATGCGGACGGTTTCGGGGGCGTAGGAATATTTGTTCTTGCGGAAACTTCTGTGGGCTTCCACGTACCGGCTCATCGCCTCTTTGGCGGTGGCGAAATTCTTTATCGACAGGGCGGCGTAGATGGATTCCGCCACGCCCAACGGGTCCTGTTCGAAATCCTCGAAACGCACCTCCACAAGGTTCCCCGCGGGGACAAGGGCCTTCTCGCTCTCGTATTTCCGGTATAACCCCTGATAGTTCAGGATGATGTCTTTCACGAGATTCTCCCGGGCGATGTCCTGCAGTTGCAGCGAGGGCATGGTTTGCGAGAAAAATTTCCGGGTTGATTCAAACACCGTGTACGGGTTGCGCACCAGATAGATGAACTTGGCGTTCGGATACATCTCCAGCAGCGTGCGCACGCGTCCCGTGTGGGGAGGGTTCTTGCTGAGGAACTGGCGCTTGCCCGAGTCGTGCAACGCTATCCGGATAAGCTTGTCGAGCGTCTGCTTGAACACCGTCCGCTCCTCTTCCGTGATGCTGTCGAACAGCAGGTACTTCTCCCGGTATTCCGCCGTTTTCCGGGGAAATACCCAGAAGTGGTAGAACGAGCAGGGGGTCATGTTGGCGAGGGCGAACTCCTCCTCTTGCGGCAGGTCGGCGCCCAATTCCATGGAGTCCGTCGGACGTCGGGAAGGCATGGCCACCCCCATGCACCATTTGAAAAAGCCTTTCCCCTGCGCCATCAGGTGGGGGAACACCGTCTGGTACGTGCTGCAATAGCCGAAACGGGTGTCTTGCGACAGCACGTTGTGCACGAACGTCGTGCCGCTCCGCCAATGGCCCAGGATGAACACGGGGTCCTCCGTCTCGGGGTTCCGGGGAAGCCGGGCGTAACGTTTCTCGTTGGCCGCGTACAAGGGGGAAAGCAACCCTTGCAGCGAGCGGGTCAGTTTGAATTTCCGCCGGTACGGAGCGTCTATCTCCATTCCCGTCGTGACGGCCTTGAATGTCGCCGAATCCGCTCCCACCAGCGTGTTTACCGGCAGGTTGTTGAAGTTCAGTAGTGCCATTTTTTTGTCGTTCCTTCTTTTGGTGATGTCTCTTCTTCCGCGCGGCCGGGGACGCAGGTGGCGCCTATCCCTATCCGTCGCAGGTATTCGCACACTCGTTCCACGGCCTCGTGGTGTTCCTCCCCGATTCCCAGTTCTTTCATGTCGATGATGATGCCCTGTCCGTCGGCCTTGTGCCTGAACGCCGCGTCGTCTTCCGGCTCGGTGATCATCCCCACCGCCGACGTGAAGTTCGTCACGGGGTCGATAAGGATGAAGGCGCCCGTTTGCCGGTTGTCCCGGTAGCGGTCGTAAATCAGCGGGTCGCTCGTCGTGAAGGACACCAGCCCGATTTCGTTCAGCTTGAGCCATTCCGCCTCCTTGCGCTCCATCGTGTTCACGTCCACCCGGTAGTGGGTCTCCCTGACGTGCGCCCGGGTGGTGCGGGTCGTGTGCTTTAGGAAGAACGCTTTGTTCCGGTCCATGTCCTCCTCGTCCATCCACACCACGATGGCTTGGAAATGGTGCCCCACGATGGGAAGGTTGTCCGAATGGACCAACGACTCCCCGCGGGAGAGGTCAATCTCGTCCTCCAGCGTGAGGGTCACGCATTGCGGGGCGAAAGCGTAGTCCAGGTCGCCGTCGTAAGTGACGATGCGTTTGACCCGCGACTCTTTTCCCGAGGGAAGGGCCGTCACCCGGTCGCCCGGACGCACGACGCCCGACGCGATTTTTCCGCTGAAGCCCCGGAAGTTCAAATCCGGGCGCGACACGTATTGGACGGGAAACCGGAAGTCTTTCATGTTGATGTCCTGGTCGATGGACACCGTTTCCAAAAACTCGAGCAGGGCGGGACCGTCGTACCACGGCGTGCGCGCGCTGCGGTCCACCACGTTGTCGCCCTCCAGGGCCGACAGGGGAATGCACTGCAGGTCGGGAATGTTCAACGGGCGGATGAATTCCCTGTACGCCTCGCGGATTTCGTTGAACCGCTCTTGCGAGAAGTCCACGAGGTCCATCTTGTTCACCGCCAGCACCACGTGGCGGATGCCCAGCAGCGACACGAGGAACGTGTGCCTCCGCGTCTGCGTCACCACCCCCGCCCGCGCGTCCACCAGAATGATGGCCAGGTTCGCCGTCGAGCCTCCCGTAATCATGTTCCGCGTGTATTGCTCGTGTCCCGGCGTGTCGGCGATGATGAACTTGCGCCGGTTGGTCGAGAAATAGCGGTAGGCCACGTCGATGGTGATTCCTTGCTCCCGTTCGGCTTTCAGTCCGTCGCACAGCAGGGCGTAGTCGATGTGGTCGCCCGCGTTCCCCACCCGCTTGCTGTCGCGCTCCAGGGCTTGCAATTGGTCTTCATACAGGCGCTTGCTGTCGAAAAGCAATCGCCCTATCAGGGTGGACTTTCCGTCGTCCACCGACCCTGCCGTCAACAGGCGCAGCAGGTCTTTCCGTTCGTCTTGTGCTAAAAATTCTTCTATGCTGAGTCCCATGTTCTTTCCGTGTTAAAAATAACCCTCTCTTTTCTTCTGTTCCATGCTGCTGTCCTGGTCAAAGTCGATGACCCGCGTCGTCCGCTCGCTCTTCGTGGTGGTCATCATCTCCTCCACGATTTTCTCGATGGTGTCGGCGTCGCTCTCCACGGCTCCCGTCAGCGGGTAGCAGCCCAGCGTGCGGAAGCGCACCTTGCGCATGGTGGCTTTCTTGCGCAGCTCCTCCGGCATGCGGTCGTCGTCCACCATGATGAGGTTGCCGTTCACCTCCACCACGGGCCGCTCCTTCGCGAAATAGAGCGGGACGATGGGTATCTTCTCCTGGCGGATGTACTGCCAGATGTCCAGTTCCGTCCAGTTGCTCAGCGGGAACACCCGTATGCTCTCCCCCTCGTTGACGCGGGTGTTATAGATGTCCCACAGTTCGGGGCGTTGGTTTTTCGGGTCCCATTGCTGGAACTCGTTGCGGAACGAGAAAATCCGCTCCTTCGCCCGGCTCTTCTCCTCGTCCCGGCGGGCACCGCCGAACGCCGCGTCGAACCGGTACTTTTTGAGCGCCATGAGCAACGCCTGCGTCTTCATCAGGTCGGTGTGCACTTTGCTCCCGTGGGTGAACGGGCCCACCCCCGCCTCGTAGGCTTTCTTGTTGTACTCCACGATGAGGTCCCAGTTGTGCTCCTTGGCGTAAGCGTCCCGGAAGGCGATCATCTCCTTGAACTTCCATTTCGAGTCGATGTGCATGAGCGGGAAAGGAACCTTCCCCGGGTAAAAGGCCTTCTCGGCCAGCCGCACCATGACCGACGAGTCCTTCCCGATGGAATACAGCATGACGGGACGTTGGAACTCGGCGGCCACCTCCCGGATGATATGGATGGACTCGGCCTCCAGGGCTTTCAAGTGACTTAAGCGGTAAGTTTCCATAATATGTCGGTTTTCATTGATACGTGATGATAGGTTTGATTTGTTGGAACAGCTCCTCCGCGCACGCTTCCGCCGTCCTGCCGGTGGTGTCCATGCGCGACGAGGGCGACTCCGGCTCCTCGAACGGCGCGCTGATTCCCGTGAAGTCGGGTATCTCGCCCCGGCGGGCCTTGGCGTACAGGCCTTTCACGTCCCGCCGCTCGCATTCCTCTATCGGCGTGGCCACGTGCACCTCGAAGAAGTCGCCTCCCCCGATGATTCCCCGCGCCAGCTCCCGCAGCTCCCGCGTGGGCGACACGAAAGCGGCCAGCGTCACGATGCCCGTGTCCACGAACAGTTTGCAGATTTCGGCTATGCGGCGGATGTTTTCCCGCCGGGCCTCCTCCGAGAAGCCGAGGTCGGCGTTTATGCCGTGGCGGATGTTGTCTCCGTCCAGGATGCGGCACAGGTAGCCCTCCTTCGCCAGTTTCCGTTCCAGCTCGACGGCGATGGTGCTTTTGCCCGAGCCGGACAGGCCCGTGAACCACACGGCGAGCCCCCTCTGCCGGAGTTGCCTCTCCTTGTCGGCCCGGGACTGCATCCGCTCGAATATGGGGTGTATGTTCTTTTCCATAGTGCTTTAGAATTTCCAGAAAACAGGTACCAGTATGATGGTGATTACAAACATGATGAGGTTAAGCGGCAGCCCGATTCGCACGAAGTCCTTGAACCGGTAGTTGCCGATGCCCTGCACAATGAGGTTCGTCTGATAGCCGATGGGCGAGGAGAAACTCGCCGACGCGGCGATGCAGATGGTCACGAAAAACGGCATGGGGTCCACGCCCAGTTGCGTGGCGGTCGCCAGCGCGATGGGAAAGGCGAAGGCCGCCGCCGCGTTGTTCGTGATTAGCTCCGTGATGATGTTCGTGATGACGTACAGGATGGCCAGCAGCGCGATGGGCGACACGTCGCCCGACAGGGCGATGAGCTTGCTCGCCGCGAAGTCCGCCAGCCCCGAGTTGCTCATCGCGCGGCTGATGGCGAACGCGCAGGCTATCGTGATGAGCACGTCCCACGAGATGAACTTCGTGTATTTCTTGGCCGGGAAAAGGTTGATGCACGCCATGACGACCGTCACGATGCACACCCAGAAGAACATGTCCAGCTGAATCCCCGGTATCAGGTTCTGCACCGCCGGATAGCTCCCGAACGTGGCCCCGGCAATCATCACGGTGAGCAGCCCCAGCGCCAGCCATCTTTTCCACCGGGGGCAGGCTATCTTGTGCTCCTTCCCGTTGTTCAGCGCGAGGAACACGCTCGAGTCCCCCCACGTCGTGATGAAATTCCCGTCCGTCTCCAGCACGAGCATGTCGCCCTCCTTGAACGTCAGGCGCTTCACGTTGGTCTGCCGGATGCCGCGCCGCCACACTTCCCGGATGTCGGCCCCGTAGTGGCTCTTGAAATTGAAGTCGTGGTAAGTGCGGTTGATGCCGGGGAAACGGGGACCGATGACCGCCTCCACGATGTGCTCCTCGTCCTCCTCGGCCATCTCCTCCGCCGGGAGGGGCTGGTCGTCGGGCAACCGCCTCTCTCCCAAGAAATAGATGTACAGTCCGCCCACGACGGCGATGACCAGGCCCACTTGCCCCAGCTCGAACATCGTGAATCCCCGGTAGCCCGCGTCGAGCATCATCCCGTGCACGACCAGATTGGTCGATGTCCCGATGAGGGTGCATATCCCGCCCAGGATGGCGGCGTAGGAAAGGGGTATCAGGAACTTTTTCAACGGCAGGCCCGCCTTCTTGGCCCATTGCTTGATGATGGGAATGAACACCACCACGATGGGCGTGTTGTTCAGAAAGGCCGAGATGGACATGATGGTGGGCAACAGGCGGGCGTAGCCGTCTCGCACGGTCGCTCCCTTTTTCTCCGGCAGCAGCTTCTTGATGAGGAACCCCAGCGCGTCGCTGCGCCGCACCCCCTCGCTCACCAGAAAGAGCAGGGCGACCGTCAGCATGCCCTCGTTGCTGAATCCCGCGACGGCCTCCGTCGGGCTCAGTATGCCGAGGCACATGAATAACACCACGACGCTGAACAGCACGAGTCCCGGACGCATAAAGTCCGCCACCAGCAACGCGATCATCAGAATGATGGCGCCTAATATGACAAAAATCTCACCATTTATTTCCATTGTTGTTGTTCTTTTCGGCCCGGAAGCAAACGATTTTGCTCTCAAGCCATGATAATCCGTGGCATGTTCAGACAAAAATAATGCTAAACTGGCAGATTCCACGTATAAATAATTTTAATGAATCGTAAGCAATTGTTCCCCGTTTCTCCCTCCCGTCTCCATTGCGGACTCTCCTTGTTCCCGTCTTTTCATTTAATATGTTGTGCCTTATGCGATTGACCAAGCCCGTTCCATCCCTTTTCATAGGGTAATCATTCCAGATTACATGACAACTACATCTTCATTACCTCAATACTACCTGCAACTTACCTGTGACTATGCTATGAATCACCTATTTATCTCCTATTTTACATAGGAGATTAATAGGAGAGTTATAGGACACTTATAGGAGAGTTGCAAGTAATGAACATGTAATGTTCATAAAATGGAGATGTAATCTGCAATGACTACCTAATGAAAACAGATGGAAAGGGGGAGGTCGGACTGTCGTTTGCCAATCTCGTTTTTGTGGTCAGGCCCAATATCTTTTGTCTCTCGTCGGCATCGGAGGAGTATATGTGTTTACGTTTGTGCGGTAAATGGGGAATGCGCTCCGGTGCTTATGCTGTCTCGGATATTTTGCCTAACTTTGCAAGATGTTGAGCTATGAGGTGTTGAATGCCGGACAACTGAAGAGGTATCTCAATGCCGATTGGTAATAATTTAAAGATAAACACATGAAAGAAAACAGTATATATGACAAGAAGTCGTTACGTGCCATAAGCGGAAAGACCGCCGACTTCGGAGAGTTGGCTAAAGACTGTGTGGCCTTCAGCAATGCCGAAGGCGGCATAATAGACATAGGGATAGAAGACAAGGAGAATTTGCCACCCAAAGGGCAGAAAGTGTCCGACGAGTTGCCTACCCTTATCGTCAACAAAATAGGAGAAAGCGCACATGGGCTGATTCTCTCTGCTGAGAAATGCGTGGCAGAAAATGGCGGCGAGTACATCAGACTGCACATAACACGCAATCCAAACGTCGTAGCAGCCACCACATCGGGTAAGTTTTATTTGCGCGTAGGCAACAAGAGTATGCCCGTAGGACCGGAAGACATCGGGCGTTTGGCAGAAGACAAAGGTAGCTTGAGTTGGGAAGACACAGAGACAAAATTCAGTTGGGAAGATGCTGACCCAGAAAAACTTAATTCGCTGGTGAAACTGCTTAGGACATCCGACCGCGTGTCGAATTTCGTCAAACAGAAAGACATCAAGGAACTGCTTGACTTTTATTATCTGACAGAGCCAGAAAGCGATAGGATGACCAACCTTGGCGTGCTGTTCATCGGCAAGCAGACACAACGCGGACGCTTGCAAAACACTCCGGTGATACAGTGCATAAAATATGACCAGTACGGGGAAAAGCGGAACAAATGGGTATGGGACGACTACACGAAGAATCCCTACGAAATGATTAACGACATTTGGCAAACCATACCTGAATGGAGCGAAAGCACGGAAATCAGTGAAGGCATTTCAGGCGTAACATTCCGTCATATCCGGAGGAAGTAATACGCGAACTACTGTCTAACGCCTTGGCGCACCGTCCGTACACGGTCAGGGGCGACGTGTTCATCAATATCCACCCCGACTATATAGACGTAGTGAATCCCGGTCGCCTGCCGCTGGGCGTAACTCCAGAGAACATCCTGCACACCACGAAAAAACGCAATGAACACTTTGCCGCCTTGTTCTATGCCCTGCACATGATGGAGCGAGAAGGGTCAGGCTACGACATGATGTATGAAACATTGCTGGCCAACGGCAAGGCCGTTCCTGAAGTGACGGAGGGAGAAGATTTCGTGTCGGTACGCATTCACCGGCGTATCATAAGCGAGGAAGTGATAAAAGTGATGCAGTACGCCGACAAACAGTATAACATGAAGCAAAAACAACTTATCTGCTTAGGTCTGATAGCCCTGCATGAAAGCCTGACAGCATCACGGCTGATAAGCCTGTTAAACCTGCGTGACGCCAACGCACTGCGCGCATGGCTTCACCCACTCATCGACAAAGAACTGGTGATAGGCACGGAAGAACGCTCGAAAGCCAAAGAATACAGGGTGAATCCCCAATTGCTGAAAGACAGTCAGTACAGAGGAAAAACCTCATTGAAACGAATCGAGGACTACCGAATCAAAGAACTGATACTGGAAGACCTGAAAATATACAAGTCTGTGACCATGGGCGACGTGGAAAAACGTATCGGCGAAGAAATACCTTCGAGAAAAATATGGAAGCAACTTCATGTGCTAATTAACGAGGGCAAGGTGTGTAAAACAGGTGCCAACAGGTGGTCAAGATATGTGCTGATAGAATGAGTTGAACACTTCTCTATTCCCAAAAAATGCGTTGAAACGCAGTCTTGGAATAGAGAAAGGGAAAAGAGAAATCAGGACAATTTTTATGTAACCAATTGAATGTGAATAATAAAAGAAAAGTCTTCTCTATTCCATTTCAATATAAAAGAGAAATAGAGGAAAAGAGAAAAAAAGAAGAGAAAAAGAAACTCGTTTGACAGGCTCGCTTTGAAGCGCCGTTTCATCGCCACCAATGGCCGATAGCCGCCAGTCGGGATGGGGCGGTTCGACAAAGCGCATGGCCGTTTTCCGCTTATAGGCGATGAAGTGTGCCATATCGGGAAGTCGATTAAGGATTTGGGCTGAAAGTGGTTCGGTTTTTTAGCTTGTGCGTGACATTCCGGCTTCCGAAATCATCAATAGAATCAAGGGTTAGCCCGTGAGGCTGTGTCGAAATGCGATTTTCATACCCCCACCCCCCTTCGGGGTACTCCCCCTACCTTAAGGGGAGAGTTTGCGGAGTAGAGTTATTCAGCTGAATATCATTGTTCCGCAACTCCTCCCCTAAAATAGGAGAGGTGGCGGCAGAGCCGCCGGAGGGGTATTGGCCATTTCGACACACCCCTCGTCCGTAGAAGCAGGATTATTTTCTTATCCCGAGCCATTTGCCATAAGTCAGCATCCGCCAGCCCCATTCCAATAGCCCGAACTTAAAGCAGCGCATCCATGCCACACTGAATGCCATTTGAGAAAGGAATACGGCCACCACGATGATTTCTGTCCGCAAGAGTCCAAGGGTGGTCCCTAAGCCCATGCCTATGCCATAGAACAGGAACATTCCGATGACGGACTGCCCGATGTAATTGGTCAATGCCATCCGGCCTGTCGAGGCGAGCCATTTCCATGCCGCTCCGTCTTTTGTCTTCAAGTATAAAAGCCCCAGTCCGGCAGCGTATGTGAAGCCGAGAGGGTAGACACTGACGAGATAAAACGCACTGTGCATGGCGAGGCCGAGAGGGTGCTGGTTCATCGCGCTCCAAGCGTAAAGGAAAGAGCAAGGCAAACCTGCCGCCAAGCCGCAACGGAACACTTTCGACAACAGTGCCCGTCTCTCCTCCAAATCGGCATATATCCGGTTCCGTCCAACGCAGAAGCCTATCAGGAATAGGCCCAGCACCTTGAAGTAACGGTTTCCGTCCACAAATTCCTGCATCCGCACGAAAGCTCCTTGCACCAGGAATTGGAACACCGTGCCATAATCTTCCGCGTCGCGCAGCCAATACGCAAAGTTTTCCGCATTGATGCCATATTTGGCGCAATACATGTCCTGCAAGCGGACAAAGGGAAGTGCCAGACGAGTATGGGTCATCTCGCAAATAAAATCCATAAGGACCGGGAGGAACAAGAAAAAGGCAGCCCATCGGAGCACCTCCTTGTCGGACATACGGCGGAACAGCGGCAACAGCATCCCCAACAACGCATAGAGCATCAGGATGTCGCCGCTCCAAATGAACATCAGGTGAGCGAACCCGATGACGAGCAGCAAGGCCATCCGCCGGTAGAAAATGCGGAGACCGTTCGCGCCTTTCCGTTCCGCATTGCGGAGGATGATGGAAAAACCTATGCCGAAAAGGAGGGAAAAGAGCGTATAGAATTTCCCGTCAACGAAGAGATACAGCAGCCAACGGGTCGCGTTGTCTTGCACGGCTGTGCTCATCGATGATTTTGCCTCTTGGGGGAGGAAATTGTAGAGGGAAAACTCCGGGAAGTTGGCCATGCAGATGCCAAGCAAGGCGAAACCGCGCAAGACATCCAGAATGGCAAACCGTTCCGAAGCCTTTACGGGAGAAATGTCTTTTGCCGTATTTGTCATTGTTTTCTATTTACCAATAAAACACTACCTAATATGATTGCCAGTCCGACCAATTGGACCGCAGTAATCTTTTCTCCGCCCAGAGCGCCGATGATGACCGCCACGACCGGATTGACATAGGCGTGGGTGGCCACTTCCGTGGCGGGACGCACTTTCAACAGCCAGACATAAGCGGAATAAGCCAACAGCGAGCCGAATGTTATCAGATAAAGCAGCGACCACCATGCCGAAAGAGGAACAGACCGGAAAGACACTTCCCGCCATTCTCCGGAAAGCATGACGCACGCCCAGAACATCAGGCTCGCGGAAAGCATCTGCCATGCCGCCCCGGCAAAGCCGTTCGCGTTTTCTACTGCCGACGAGCGGTATTTGGCATAAAGCGAACCGAGCGACCACGAGACGCAACCGGCCATCAGAATCAGGATGCCGTACTCGCCATGAGGAACGGCAGAATCCTCCGCTCCCAGTTGCTCCGCATAAAGCATCCCGACTCCGACAAATCCCACGAGTACTCCGGCGACGGTCGCCGTCCGACGGAAGTTCCGTTTCCACATCGGCACATCCAACAGCATAATCCATATCGCCGTGGAAGACGCCACAATCGCCACCACGCTGCTGCCGACATACCGCTGCGCCAGCATGATGACCGCCATGTCGACAAAGAGCAGCACGATGCCGCTGACTGCCGAACGGCGGATTAGCGCAGGCCGCCAAATGTCCTCGCCCCGCATCCGGCAGAGCGCAAGCAGAATTGCCCCCGCCGCGCTGAACCTCAAGGCGCCGAGCAGGAACGCGGGCAATCCCTCCAATGCCACGCCTATGAAATAGTAGGTGGAGCCCCATACCACATAAACCAGGAAGTAGGCGGTGATGACGGCATATCGGTCGGCTGCGGCTTTCATGTCATTTCTCGCGTTCCTCTATGACACAATCGGCTGGAGCCTTGATGTTCTCGTCTATCGTGACGGAACCGATGGAGTCCGCCACGATATGTCCGGACATCGGGTTCTTGATGTTGGTTATCGCGCCTCGTATGTCGGCTTTCAGCGTGGAATATTCGAAAGCGCGGTCGCAGGCGGCATCAAAGGTGCAGTTTTCCAGTATCAAGTCGTGCGCATAGCAGAGCGGCTGTTCGCCAGCGATGTGGCAGTTCACCAGGCGCAGGTTCTTCGAATGCCAGCCCAGATACTCCCCGTTCAGTTCGGAATCATATATCGTCACGTTCTCCACTTCCCAAAACGCGTCTTTGGTCGTTATTTTCGCATGGTGAATTTCTACGTTTTTCACGTATTGGAAAACGTATTTGCTGTCGCTTTCCAATCCGTCCACATAAATGTTGTCGCTGAACATGAAAGGATAAGTGCCGCCGTGCAGTTTGAGATTCTTGACGCGGATGCCATTGCAACGCCAGAACACTTCGTCGGCATCGTTCATCGTTACGTTCTCAATGTCGATTTCATTCATTTCCCGGAACATCTTCGGCGCGTCGATAACCGTGTCGGTCATTTTCAAGTGGTCGCAATACCACAGGGCTGAGCGGCCCCCGACATCGAAATAACAACGGTCGATTTTGAAGCCGCGCACGTGCCAGAAAGGGTAATTGCCCTCGAAACGGCATTCGAACGCTTCGATGTTGCTACATTCTTTGATGGCCGACTCTCCGGCACGGATAATCACATTCTCCAGACGGAGGTCATGGGATTCGAACAAGGGACGACGTTCTCCCCCGAATTCTTTGTCTTTAATCAGTCGCATGTAATTTGTGTTTTTCATGTCATTTCAAGTATTGGTTATAAAACTCCACTATCTTGTCAAACGGTATTTTTTTCACGTTGTCGTACAGGTCGGTATGGCTGGCGTCCGGCACGATAAGCAGTTCTTTGTTGTCCCCCTTCAGTTTTTTGAAGGCATCCTCGCCGAAGTAGCGCGAGTGGGCTTTTTCGCCATGCACTACCAGTACGGCACTACGTATTTCGTCGCTATAAGCCAAGATAGGCATGTTAAGAAGTGAAAGAGAGGACGTGACATTCCAACCCAACCCGGAATTGATGGAACGGGGGTGGTAGCCGCGCTTCGTTTTATAATAGTCATAATAGTCTTTCATGAATTGGGGCGCGTCGGCGGCGGGTTTGGGGTTCATTACCGTGCGTTTGTAGGTGCCGTTGCGATAGTCTTCCGTGCGTTGGGCGTTCAGTTGGCGGCGCATTTCGTGACGGGCGTCGGCATTGTCGTTGGCATCGAAATACCCCTTGGCTGTCCCCCGGCAGATGTCATACATCGTGGAGGCCACTGTCGCCTTGACGCGGGTGTCCATAGCCGCCGCGTTGATGGCGAAACCGCCAAAGCCGCAGATGCCGAGAATGCCTATGCGTTCGGCGTCCACATCGTCGCGGGTCGCCAGATAATCCACGGCCGCACTGAAATCTTCCGTGTTAATGTCCGGCGATGCCACGCTACGGGGCTGTCCGCCGCTTTCCCCGGTGAACGAGGGGTCGAAAGCGATGGTCAGGAAACCGTGCTCCGCCAATGTCTGCGCATAAAGTCCCGACGCCTGTTCTTTCACCGCCCCGAAAGGCCCGCTGACGGCAATGGCCGGTAGTTTGCCTGTCGCATTCTTGGGTATGTACAAATCGGCAGCGAGCGTGATGCCGTATCGGTTGTGGAAAGTAATCTTGCTATGGGTTACTTTGTCGCTTTTGGGAAACACCTTGTCCCATTCGGTTGTCAAATTCAATTGTTCTTCTTGGAACTTTGTCGATTGGCCGTTTTGTGCAAAACTTGCCGTACAGAGGGTCAGCAGGCTTGCGGCGAGAATTGTCATTGATTTCATACGTTTATGTTTCATGATTTGATGTTTTTTATTTTGATGCAAAAGTAACCGCCATATCTGTATCAATCGATACCTTGAAAACGGATAGAACTACCTCGATTACGGATTGGAATCTACTTGCTATTTGGTGAGTATCAATGATGTATATATAATACGGAAAAAGATACCAGAATTACGTCTTTTCTTGTTCGGCATTTTAGAGTCGTTAGGCATAAGTGCATATTTGCGGCAGAGAACCTAAAAATCCTTTGTCTTCAAACATGAATCACTTTTGTGGAAGTGCTTTTGTGGGATAAAAACACTTTTGCAAATGTGTTTTTGTGGTCGGAAAGCACTTTTGTGGAAGTGTTTTCGTATATTTGCGGAGTGAATCAATAAAATGCGCAGATATGGATTATTCGGATATTCAGCCGTTGTTGAATGTTTATCACAGGAAATTGGCGTTCACAGACTTGAAGTTTAAAAGATATCTTCACCGGCAAATCAATTGGGAAACAAGGTTGTTGGGGATTAAAGGCGCTCGCGGTGTGGGTAAAACGACCATGCTTCTGCAGCATATCAAAGAGACGTTTGACAATGTCGATGATGCGTTTTATGTGTCTTTGGACAATTTGTGGTTCCAAAACCATAGACTGGAAGAGTTGGTGGAATTTTTATACACACACGGGGTGAATCACATTTATTTTGATGAGGTGCATAAGTATGCGAACTGGACGGCGTTTCTTAAGAATATGTACGATGATTATCCGGATTTGAACGTGGTTTATACCGGTTCGGCGATGTTGGCCATCGACAATTCAAAAAGTGATTTGTCGCGTCGCCAGTCATTGTACACATTGCATGGTTTGTCATTCAGGGAGTATTTGGAATATGAGGGGATTATCGCGCTGGAACCGTTGCCTCTTGAGGAACTACTTGCGCGGCACACAAGCTATGCGATGGAAGTGGTGGCACGAGTCAAGGTGCTGAAGTATTTCGAGCAATATCTTGACAGGGGTTATTATCCGTATTACAAGGAAGCGGGGAAGGATTATCAGACGCGCATGGAAGACGTGGTTCAACTGGTCATAGACAGTGATATCCCGGCAGTGGAAGAAACGATAACCTATGCGACCCGGCAAAAAATAAAGAAACTGTTGATGATGATTGCCGAGAATGTCCCGTTGGAGCCAAATATTAATAAATTGGCGGCGAGTTTGGAGTCGAGCCGCGATCAGACACTGAAAATGCTTTATTGGCTGGACAGGGCCGCCTTGTTGTGGTTGTTGACGGATAAAGTGAAAGATTACAAGCATTTGACAGGGCCGAAGAAAATATATCTCAACAATACCAATTTGATGTCCGCATTGGGGAACAAGGTCTCGAAAGGGACACAAAGGGAGACCTTTTTTGCCAACCAAGTGGGGGCCGTGTCGATGTTGTTGATGCCGAAACAGGGAGATTTCATGGTTGACGGCAAGTATTTGTTCGAGGTGGGAGGTGCGCAGAAGACGTTCGCTCAAATCGCCAATCTGCCGGACAGCTATTTGGCCATAGACAATGTGGAGGTGGGGAATGGAAACAGGATACCTTTGTGGCTTTTCGGTTGTATGTATTAGGGGGTGTCAGGAGGAATTGTGTTGGATTTGTGAAGAAAATAGAGTACCTTTGATGCTGTAACATAGGAAAAATTTCAGGTCATGAAAAAGGAATCGATATTATTATTGTTGTTTTGTCTTGTAGTGACGAGCCGCTTGTTTTCACAGGACATCAAGCCCAGCGAGCAAGCCCAGGGGTTCCTCGATAATAAAATTGGAATCGATTACAGCACGGGGACGTTCACTTACACCATCCCTTTGTTTGAGATGAGCTCCGGAGATTACACTTTGCCGGTGACGTTGACCTATGCGGCGAAAGGGGTGAAAGTGACGGACAAGCCCGGCCTTTACGGTTACGGCTGGAATTTGAATTGCGGAGGCGTCGTCAGCCGGACATTGCGGGGAGGCATCGCGGACGAGGCCCGCAACGGATGCGCAGTGGAGCCTCTCACCGTGATGAACGATTCCATAGAGGCGTTGATTCACCAGAGGAAAAGAGACGGGGAGTCGGACATATTCAGCGCGACCTTTAACGGACAGACCGTCCATTTCATTTTGGAACGGAAGGACGACCGCACCCTGGAAGCGATTCCTTTGGAGAAGACCAACGTGAAGATTGACGATGTTCCCGCGGGCAGCATTCCGGGATGGAGGATAACGGATGAGCAGGGAATAACCTATCTGTTCTATGAACAGGAAACGACAAGGCGCATCGCCATCGAGGCGGGCGTGTCGGCCAACAGCGTGTCGAACAGCGGCTCTTACGTGTCCTCCTGGTATTTGACGGAAATCATATTGCCCAATTCGCGCAATATCGAGTTCGAGTACACGAACAAGCTTTTCAACCCCAATTATGGCGTGGGTTATTCCACCGATTATTACAGCAACATGGCGAAGGGATACGCGTACGGGCAACCATTGGTGGAACACACGTTCAATTCAGAACCCTATCAGACGGATTTGGACAATTATTATACGATGATTGATTTTTATTCGTCAATGACAGAGATAGAAGAGCAGTTACGGGACACCCGTTATTTGATGACAGAAGTTGGACAGGCTCTTTTTGAACTCACAGGATGCGGCCTTCTTCCCGGCAGCGGCAATGTCGAGTTTGTCGACAAGATGATGGGTTTCATAACGGATTTGGAGAAGGCCGGAGGAAACGCGGGGAGGGAGGCGGTCAACACGTTGAACCGGCTGATAGAGCTTTGCAGGCCGTTAAGCGGCACATCCGTGAACTACCAAATGCTGTGCATTTATTTGGAAAATTTGAAACAGACATACATCAAGATTCTTACCGGCACAGAAAACAGGGTTTTCGGTAAATCCGGGCAAGTGATAAAATACACCATTGACACCAAGTGTCTGACCCATGTCAAATGCGGCACCCAAGAGGCGAGATTCACTTACACGGATGAGCGATTCTTGGACGATGTCACTTTGTTTTCTTGCGCGCGAGACACCATCTTGAATGTGAAATTGAACCGGAAAAACAGCCGGGTCTTGGGTGGCATTGTGATAAAAGGCCCGAGTGATTCCGTCCGTCTCTCGCAAACCTTCACTTATTACGATTCGGACAGCTATTCCAAAGGAGCGGACGCATGGGGGTATTACAATGGGGACACCAAAGGAATCGAATGCCTGACAGACATGGGAAGCAACTATTACCCATTTATCGAGACGCCCAATTGTTCCGCCCAAATGAAAGAGGAACTGCCTTTCAGGACAGGAGAATGCGACGAGGAGCATTTGAAAAAATACAGTTTAAAGAGCGTCAGGACTTTTGGCGGAGCGACGATAAACATCGATTATGAAAGAAATTGGTTTTTCATGGGGCAAGACACGGAAGTGGGCGAAGGCTTCGCCTACAGCGGATTGCGAGTCAAGAGCATTGCCGTTTATGACGAGGGCGTGAGGACGGACAGCGTCCATTACCATTATGAGCGGGAAAACGGAGCAAGCACGGGAAAACTTGTCGTCACCGGCCTGCATAACGGTTTCGTCTTGAATTATGGCGAATTCACGGATGTCGTTATTAGCGGGCTGATTCAAGACGACGGGATGGCCATCCTCGGAGGTGGAAACAATGGTGTGATGTACAGTTATGTGAGGGAAGAGCACGTCGGCAGGGGCAGTTCCGCCTATTACTTCCATGTGCCACAAAACGCATCCTTGTACACTTTTGAAATGCCGACGGAACACGCTTATTGGATGTACGGGTTGCCATTGGGCAAGATTGACTACGACGAGCGGGGAAATATCGGTCGGATGGTCAAATACCGATATCATGCGTCGACGTTACCGTCCTTGTTTTTTGTCATGCAGGATTTTGTCGAGACTGACAATGTCCCGTTCCCCTTTGACAAAAGCAGGGCGCAATTAAAGCCTTTTGAATACTATATGGACGAGGAAGAAATCCGGCGGGACTATCAAAGCCGTCCGGACATTTTCCTTTGCAGCGACGGTTTTTCCTATTACACCGTCAACCCTTACCGGGACATATACCTTCCGAACATCGCGCCCCGGGCAAACATTGTCGTCCCGGACCGGCGTTACAGGCTGTGCCTTGGCGGGAAAGTCGTCCTGAAGAGCGTCGAGTCTTACGATTTCGGATCCGCGTCCTCTGACCGGTCGTCCCGTGTTCCCGCCTATGGGGATTTTTTTGCCGAATATCCACAAGGAACGTACCGCTTGGACAAACGGGATTTTTACTATGGAGAGAGCCACACGGCTCCGGTCAAGGCCGTGTGGGACAAAAGCAACGGAGACCGGGTGGTGAGTTACACGAGGCGGGTCTGCGACGTGGAGAATGACGGGTTGACTGAAATGGCGCGGTTGAGGGAAATGAACGTGCTGTCCCCGGTGGTGCAGGAGCAGACATTTGTCGTGCGAGGAGACACCGCCTACAAAATCGGAGAAATTGTGACATCGTTCCGGACGGACACGCTTCAAGGGAAAGAAGGGTGGTTTCCCGTGAGACGCTCCGTTTTGGACTTGGAGTCGCCATTGGCGGAGGCGTTGCCGGGGACAGGCCCAATCTCCGATCCGTTCTCGACGGACACGGCGGCTTATACCCATGCGCGCTATCATTATTCCAAACCCTACGACGCGTTTGTGCTGTCTGCGGAGGAGACCGAGGGGGAAACAGTCGCCTTTGTCCATGACGGGGGAAACAATGTCGAGATTTTCCGGGGAATTGACGTGCCATCCGTCTGTGTGGACGCATCAGACTCGTACCGGGTCAGGACGTTGTCGGACTTGCAGACATCTGTCTTGAATCGTGACGGCGGGTTGTTTGTCGTGTACACGGAGTATTACGACGACGACAGTTCGTTCATGGCATGCCTGGCCGAGACGACGGAGCAATTGAGAGAGTCGGGCAGCGTGCAGGCGACCTCCGCCTACAAGGAAGGGCTTTTTGACGCCGTCCAATACTTTATGGAGGGCTTGTATGACTTTTGTCCATATCACATAATCAAACCCTACCGGGAACTGTTGCTTCAATATCCCGATTTCACGGAGACCATCCTTGATGCATTGGGGTCGTGCGGCGATTTGGACGCGGGGTTGGTGCAGAAATACGGGGACATCCTTTGGTCCGTGTGGCAGAACGTCATTATTTTTGACGAGTCCAATTACCGCTTGCGAGGCTTGAAAGGAGACTCCCGTCTTGCGGGCATGTGGGAGTCGGGCAACTTGCGCGTGGAGACGAAAGGGTACCGGCGGTTCGACTTGTTTGTCCTCACCCGGGACTTGTGGGACACATACAAGGACGTGGAGTTCGAGCTTTTGTACAAAGACGGCACCTTTCACGTGTTCCATGACACGTTGCGCGTCGGGCATGACTCATGGACAATCGCCAGGCTGAATGTCGACTTGCGGGATTTCGACAATCCGGAGGACATTGTCGCCCTTGAGGCCCAGGTCTTATTCGGAGGCTCGAATTATGAGGACGGATTCCATGGGAACGTGTCCGCCGCGCTGGTGCCTGAAGGCGTGGAGTTTGAGGCCGTGTCCCGGGACAAATACGGACGAGTGTTCTGTGTGTGGGAGCAGTCGGGACAAATGGAGCGATACGAGTACGACGGGCTGGGATGCGTCACCAAGGTGTTTGACCGGGACGGCAATGTCCTCCGAGAAAACGTGTACCATGTCGCTTCGCAAAGTGGCGGTTTCCAGGCCGATTGGGGACTTTCCCTTTCCGGGGACAAGAACTATGCGGCCTGTGCGACGTACGTGGAGGCGTCCACCGAGGAGGGGGATCCCGGGAGGGTGGTGGACGTGTCTTATCTTGACGGCCAGGGGCGGGTGACGCAGGATGTGGCGG
>CALUHX010000041.1 GCA_944320555.1 uncultured Butyricimonas sp.
ACGGTGCCATAGCTCAGTTGGTAGAGCAAAGGACTGAAAATCCTTGTGTCCCCGGTTCGATTCCTGGTGGCACCACCTTGATTACGAGAGAGTCGCAGAATTTCGGCTCTCTTTTTTCATGCCCTCCAGACACGAGAATCATGCACGATGTTTAAACCGAAATGTAAACCAGATATCTATCATGCCTAGCCGCCCAAACCTTTTCCAATTCACGCCTGTGCCATGAAACCGACGGCAGCGGAAACAAGCATTGACGGGGAAATCAATCCGTTCGGCAAGAGCGGCCGCACTTAGTGAATGAGAGTGTGTTGAAATGGCCAATAATACCCCTCCGGCGGCTCTGCCGCCACCTCCCCTATTTTAGGGGATGAGTTGCGGAACAATGATATTCAGCCGAATAACTCTACTCCGCAAACTCTCCCCCTAAGGTAGGGGGAGTACCCCGAAGGGGGGTGGGGGTATGAAAATCGCATTTCGACACAGCCTCTTTATATGCACCGGAATCACTCCTCGTCCGGGACCTCGAAATCCTCCCGCTGAAACTGTCCGTCGCCGTCCCGGTAATAGGCTGTCCCGTAAGGCGAGTCGAGCAAGGGGACAATATCGGGGTCGTAATTGCAAACCGTATTCAGGGAATACGTGCCCATATTGTCGGGATTGGCCATGTAATCCTGATTCTCGTCGCCGGCCACGAAACGCCAGCCGCTGTCCGGAATCCCGGGTATATTCGGGCGCTCCCGGTACATGTAACCCACCCGGCAACCGTCCTCGATTATCCGGTCCGAAACCCGGCAGGCATCCGCCTCAAACCAATCGTCGAGCAAAGGCCTGATTTCCTCCGGGGCGATGAAATACCGCTTGTCCTCCGCGTCCTCGAACGAAGGAACCGCGCACTTCCTGTGTATGTCCACCACATGGTCCACGTCACGCATCGCGTCCACCATGGCGTCCAACCCTTTATTTATCTTCATCTTCAACTCCTTGGGATACAAAGGAATCAACTGGTAGAAATTGACCCTGTCGCCGTTCGGCAGGCGGCACGCGCCGCTCCTCTCGTCTCCCTCCTGCACGCCCAGCAAGGCGACGCTGCAGAACGGAACACCCTCGGCTATCGTATTCTCGTAGCTAAACGAGAACCCGTAGCCCATCCAACAACCGCTCTCCACCGGCAGCCGCCCCACGGTCTTCAGGCAACGAACCGGCCAGAACCATCGCTCCTCGTCCGACTCCACCTGCCAGTCGGGAGGCAGGCATATCACCAACTCCATGCGGCCGAACTGCTTTTCGCTCAGCCCCTCCGGAGTCTTCATGCTGTAAGCCCCCACCCCGCACGTCACCAACGTGTAGTAATTCCGCTCCGGCGTGGGTTCGACGACATACACGTCGACATGAATGTCCGGCGACACCCGCTCGTGGAAAAGGTTGTCCACCCGGCCGAAATAACACTCGATATGGTTCAACACCGCGTTCCGCTCCTCGTCCGAATAGACAATCGGGTCATAATTCATCGGAGCCGTCTCGTCCACCTTCATCTCCTTGGTAAACAGCACGGCGGTATCGTCGCCATAATCCAGCTCGAAACGGTGCTGCCGCTCCACGAATATCCTCTGCAACACAAGGTCCCTGTCTTCCCCGACGGGGTTGAAACGCTCCCGCAGCCACTTCTCCGCCAAAGCGTCCTGCAACCCGATCGACGTGAACAAACGCGTCAGCCACGCCAAGTCCATCTTCGACAAAGCCGCCTCGTTCATCTCGAAAACGCATTCCAACTCCCTGTCCTCGTAATCAATCACGCACATGCAGAACGGATCGTCGGCCACCCAGTCCCTCGGCTTCAGCATCTCCTTGATCGCCGCCAGATTCTCCTCGTGGCAGACAATCGTGTCCGTCGCCGTCAGCTTCGAGCGGATTGCCTCCTCCTCCAAAAGGCCCTCGCGCAGCTGCCTGTCGTCCTCCTCACGGATATAATGGTTCTCCATCTCCTCGATGGAGGCTCCCCGCTCGATTTCCTCCTTGAGCACGGAAAACTCGTAATCGCCCGGCACCAGGCGGAGCCCCTCCTCCACCGCCTCCAAGGCGGCCTCCTTGCGCCCGAAATGCGAGCGCAGTTTCGCCACCTGCAACCATCCCCACGGATAGCCAGGCTCCTCCCGCACGCCGCGCTCCGCGTAATCCCACGCCTTCCGCACCTGCCCCACACGCATCAAAGCCACCGAATAGCGGTAAAACCACGTGCCGCATCCTCCCGCCAAATCCTCCACCTTGGACAGCCGAATCATGGAATCGTAATAAAACAGATACTCGTCGATGTTCCCGTTCGCGTAGGCGATAAGCAACGCCGTCTCCAAATCCCGCTCCACGTCCGCATACGCGAACCACCCGCGCTGGATGCCCTCCGCGAGATAATGCGTTATGGTCTCCCGCATCCGGGCAAAACACCCCTCCTCCCCGAACTTCCTGCTCAACTCCAGCACCTCGTCGGAAAGCAGCCTCTTCCGCGCCGCCATCGCCTGTCGGCAATCCTCCACGTAATCCAGAGCCTCCTCGTCCTCAGGGTTCAACTCCCCGGCCTTGGCGAAATAAGGCAACGCCTGCTCCTGGCGGCCGCTCCAATAATAAGCGAACCCCATCCGGAAATTCCAGTCCGCGTCGTCCGCCCCCTCCTCCGCCACGGAATTCAGGAACTCGACGGCCTCGTCGAACCGTTCCAGATTGTTCAGCGCCCTCCCCCATTTGGATATGAGCGCGAAATCCAGCTTGTCCCTCCCCGCCGCCTCCAACATCTCCACTATTTCCGCATGCCGGTCCTCCGCATGCAACCTGTCTATTTTCTTTTCCAATTCCCTCATTTCCGCCAATCCGCCAGCGTCCCGTGTCGACTCGTCCTTTTCGTGTTCCATATTACTGCCTTTTACTATTCTTCCATGATTTTCTTACATGACACAAATGTAATACATTCTTTTCCCTTACGCCAATCATTTCCCCCTCCGCGTCAAAAAAAATACGCTCGGGAAAAAAGAAACGGGGCCTTGAAGCCCCGTTCCCTTTCACGTCCGCGTGAAAACGTCATTTCTCGTACTTCATCTCGGCGCGGCGCTTGTACCCCTCGAGACGCCACTTCGCGTCCTGCTCCGTGCGGCGGAACAGCTCCTCGGCGTCCGCGGGCGCGGCCTTCATCAAAGAGTTGAAACGCACCTCGCCCATCAGGAAGTCCCGGAACTTCGTGTAATCCGGCTCCTTGGAGTCCAGCTGGAACGGATTCTTGCCCTCCTCCTCCAACGCCGGATTGTAACGGTAAAGCTGCCAGTAGCCGCACTCGACGGCCTTCTTCTCCTCGGCCTGCGACTTGCCCATGCTGGCCTTCAGCCCGTGGTTGATGCACGGAGCGTAGGCGATGATGAGCGACGGGCCGTCGTAAGCCTCCGCCTCCTTCAAGGCCTTCAGGTATTGCGCCTGATTGGCTCCCATGGCCACCTGGGCCACATACACGTAGCCGTACGACATGGCCATCGCCCCGAGGTCCTTCTTGCGCACCCGCTTCCCGCTGGCGGCGAACTTCGCCACCGCGCCGACGGGCGTCGACTTCGAGGACTGGCCTCCCGTGTTGGAGTACACCTCCGTGTCGAGAACCAGCACGTTCACGTTGTGGCCGCTCGCCAGCACATGGTCCAGACCGCCGTAGCCGATGTCGTAGGCCCAGCCGTCCCCGCCGAATATCCACTGCGACTTCTTCGGGAAGTAAGGCTCCATCCCCAGAATCTCCTTGGCCACCGGCGCGGGGTCCACGGCCAACGCGGCGGACATCCGGTCGCTGGCGGCCAGCGTCTTGTCGCCGTCGTTGAAGGCGGCAATCCACTCCTTCGCGGCCTCTTGCGTCTCGGCGGCGAAAGCCTCCATGTTTTCCTCCAGCAGGCGGCGCGCGCGCTCCCTCAGGCGGTTAGCGCCCTCGGCCATTCCGAAACCGTACTCGGCGTTGTCCTCGAACAGCGAGTTCGCCCAGGCCGGACCGCGGCCCGACTCGTAATTCTGGCAATACGGCGTCGACGGCGCGGAACCTCCGTAGATGGAGGAGCATCCCGTGGCGTTGGCCACCATCATCCGCTCGCCGAACAACTGGGTAATCAACTTGATATAAGGAGTCTCCCCGCAACCCGCGCAAGCTCCGGAGAACTCGAACAGCGGTTGCTGGAACTGGGAATTCTTCACGTTCGTGGGCTCCACGACGCGCTTGTAGCCCACCTTCCGGTCCATATACTGGAAGCGGTCGGCCTCGGCCAACTGGCTCTCGAGCGGCTTCATCACCAGCGCCTTCTCCTTGGCCGGACACACGTCGGCGCAATTGCCGCACCCCGTGCAGTCCAGCGGCGACACCTGCATGCGGAAATGCAGCCCCGCCATCTCCTTGCCGATGGCCGGTTTCGACGCCACGCCCTCGCCCGCCTCGGCCAGCTCGGCGTCGGTCATCAGGAACGGACGGATGGCGGCGTGCGGGCACACGAACGCGCACTGGTTGCATTGAATACAATTGGCCACCTGCCACTCCGGCACGTTGATGGCGATTCCCCGCTTCTCGTACTTCGCCGTCCCGGCGGGGAAAGTGCCGTCCTCCCGGCCGTCGAACGCGCTCACGGGAAGGTCGTCCCCCTTCTGGGCGTTCATCACGTCCACCACCTCGCGGATAAACTCCGGACGCCCGGCGTCCGCCGCGCGCTCGTCCTCCGGCAGATTCTTCCACTCGGCGGGCACGCTCACCTTCACCACGTTCTCGTCCAGCCCTCCGGCGTCCACCGCGGCGTAGTTCATCTTCACCACGGCCTCGCCCTTCTTGCCGTACGACTTGTCGATGGCCTTCTTCATCTCGCTCACCGCCAAGTCGTAAGGAATCACGTTCGTGATTTTGAAGAAAGCGGACTGCATGATGGTGTTCGTGCGGTTGCCCAAGCCCAGCTGCTGCCCGATTTTCGTCCCGTTGATGATATAGAAATTAATCTCGTTCTCGGCCAGGTAACGCTTCATGTGGTTCGGCAGATGGTTGCCCACCTCGTTGGCGTCCCACAGCGAGTTCAGCAAGAAAGAGCCGCCCCGCTTCAACCCCTTCAGCACGTCGTACTGGTGCACGTAGGCGGGCACGTGGCAGGCCACGAAGTCGGGCGTCGTCACCAGGTAAGTCGAGCGGATGGGCTCGTCGCCGAAACGCAGGTGCGAGGCCGTGAACCCGCCGGACTTCTTCGAGTCGTAGGCGAAATAAGCCTGGCAATACTTGTCCGTCGCCCCTCCGATGATTTTGATGGAGTTCTTGTTGGCCCCCACCGTCCCGTCGGAGCCCAGCCCGTAGAACTTCGCCTCGTACATCGTCTCCGAGTTCACCTTCACCTCCGGCTCCACCGGCAGCGAGCGGAACGTCACGTCGTCCACGATGCCCACCGTGAACTGGTTCTTCGGCTCGTTCATCGCCAGATTCTTGTAAACGGCGATAATCTGCCCCGGGGTCACGTCCTTCGACCCCAGGCCGTAGCGGCCTCCCACGATGAGCGGGGCCTTCTCCCGGCCGTAGAACACCTCCTTCACGTCCAGGTACAGCGGGTCGCCGTTCGCTCCCGGCTCCTTCGTGCGGTCGAGCACGGCCACGCGCTTCACCGTCGACGGCATCGCCTCCATGAAATACTTCGCCGAGAACGGACGGTACAAATGCACGGCCACCATGCCCACCTTCTCTCCCCGGGCCGTCTTGTAGTCGATAACCTCGCGGATGGTCTCCGTCACGGAGCCCATGGCCACGATGACGTTCTCCGCGTCCTCCGCGCCGTAATAGTCGAACGGACGGTAAACCCGGCCCGTGATGTTCCCGATTTCGCGCATGTACTCCGCCACGATGTCGGGCACCGCGTCATAGAACTTGTTGGCCGCCTCGCGCGCCTGGAAATACACGTCCGGATTCTGCGCCGTCCCACGCGTCACCGAGTGCTCCGGATTCAGCGCGCGGTCGCGGAACTCCTGCAAAGCCTTCGTGTCCACCAGCGGACGCACGTCCTCCATGTCCAGCTCCTCGATTTTCTGTATCTCGTGCGACGTGCGGAACCCGTCGAAGAAGTTCACGAAAGGCACCCTCGACCTGATGGCCGTCAGATGCGACACCGCCGACAAGTCCATCACCTCCTGCACCGACCCCGAGGCCAGCATCGCGAACCCCGTCTGCCGCGCCGCGTAAATGTCGGCGTGGTCGCCGAAAATCGACAACGCGTGCGCCGCCAGCGCCCGCGCGCTCACGTGGAACACGCACGGGAGCAACTCCCCGGCGATTTTGTACATGTTCGGAATCATCAGCAACAACCCCTGCGAGGCCGTGTAGGTCGTCGTCAGCGCGCCCGCCTGCAGCGAGCCGTGCACGGCGCCGGCGGCGCCGGCCTCCGACTGCATCTCCACCAGACGCACCGTCTCCCCGAAAAGATTCTTCCGGCCCTTGGCGGCCCACTCGTCAACGTACTCCGCCATCGGCGACGACGGCGTGATGGGATAAATGCACGACACCTCGCTGAACATGTAAGCCACATGCGCGGCGGCCGTGTTCCCGTCACAAGTAATAAATTTCTTTTCTTTTGCCATTTTTCTAATCTCTAACTATATAAATTACACTTTTTCAATTCAAGCCCTTTCAATAAACGAAACCCGCGAGCCACAGGGGCACCACGTTCTTCCTCCCCCGCTCCACCATGTCGCCCATCACCACCGTCCCCCCTTGATCCGGCCGCGGTCGCCCTCCGCGCGCACCGACACGTCGTACGTCCCGTCCACCAGGAAATCCTCGCCCTCCGAGTAATGCAACTTCGCCACCGGGCACAACTGGCTCACGAAAAACGTCTTCCGCACCATCATCCCGTCCACCTCGTCGAGGCACACCGCGCACAGCAGGTTCGGATTGTGCATGTACACCAGGTTCGGCTTCAGCCCGTTCTCGTCGTCGCTCTCCCGGTCGAACAGCAGCGTCAGCAGCCGCGCGTTCTTCATATAATGAAGGTAATTCAGAATCGTCGCCCGCGACACCCCCACCTCCCCGCTCAGGCGGCTGATGTTGATGTTCCCGTTCCCCTTCGCCACGGCGTACAGCAACTGCTTCAGCTTCGTCAGGTACTTCAGCTCTATCTGATTGTTGTAAGGAATGTCGAACTCCAGCGTCAGATTGATGTTCTTCAGCAGATAATCGATGTGCGACTTCTCCTCCAGGTAAATGGGATAAAACCCGTACCTCAGGTAATTGTCGAAATGGGCCAGCGGGCGCACCTTCCTCACCACCTCCGCCGCGATCTCCTCGTGGCGCTCCACGATTTCCCGGAACGAAAAAACGGGAAACTTCTCGCCCGTCTCCAGCTCCAGAAACTCCCGGAAAGAAAGCCCCCCCAGGTTGTACATCGTCACCACCCCCTGCAGATAACGGTTCGACTTCACCCGCAGGATGGACGAGATGGTGAACACCACCTGCAAGTCCGGGAACGCGTCGTACACCTCCCTCAGCTCCTTGTCCCACCCCGGATACTTGTGCGCCTGGTCCAGCAGCAGCGTCTTCCCCCCCAGCTTGTGGAACCGCTCCGCGAAATGGAACAGCCCCTCCGTCGCGAAAAAAAGATTGTTGATATTCACGTACAGGCAGTCCGGATCCCCCGCGTGGTACTCCCGCGCGAAATCCAGCAGGAAATTCGTCTTCCCCACCCCCCGACTGCCCTTGATGGCAATCAGGCGGGCGCGCGTGTCAATCGTGTCCAGCAACCCCCGCCGGATGGTGGAAACCCGCTCCTTGAGCAATATGTCATATGTGTTCCGTAAACTCTCCATATCTCAGTTTTGCGATGCAAAGATAACAAAAAAATCCTCACATTGCAATCTTCATGTTGCAAAACATAAAATTCCATCGATTTCCCCCTCGGCCGGCCCCCAGGCTCGCCTCATCCCTCGAGCGACACGTGGAAATACCTCGACGGCGAGTAGGCCGTCCCGTCCGCCCGGGCGAAAAACAGGTACACGTGCGCCCCCGTGTCGCCCCGCCCGTCCAGCGCGAACTCTCCCCCGCCGTCGCCCCGCCGGCCCGACGCGCTCTCCGCCCAGCAAATCCCCAACGGCTCGGCGTCGTAGGCCACCCCCGCGCGCAGCTCGTCCGACGGGGCCGCCGACGACAACGCCCGCTCGTCCTCCCACGTCGCCCGGAACCGCCCTCCGCCCAGCGCCTCCACCCGCAGCTCCCGCGGCAGCTGCAACTCCCCCGCCGAGAAGTGGAACGCCTCCGGGTCGGCCATCCGCCCCTCCCCGTCGAAGCACCCGCTGTTCAGCGACGTGAACAGCATGTTCCCCCGCCGCCCCGCCGCCTTCCCGGCCAGCCGCCAAATGTCCGGCGAAATCTCCTCCTTGTAGAAACTGTACATCTTCTGCACGATGGCGAACCGCCGGGCCATGCCCCGCTGCCCTTCCGTCCTCGGCTTCCGCTTCTTCCCGGGAATCCGCACCCGCCGCGCGAACGTCCGCCCGTTCATCGTGTAGAAAACCAGATTTCCCAACTTTCCCCTGTATTCCAAATCGCCAACGACCTCCATGACTTCCTCCTTTTTTTATCCGTGTCAAACAATCCTTTTCCTTTCCACCTCTCCACGCGCCCCGTCCTTCCCCTCCCGCCTTCCCTCCCTCGCCGCGTCTCCGCCCCGTCCACCGCCTCATCCTCTCCATCCGCGCTCGTCCCTTCCCCCTCCCCTCTTCCCCCGCGCGCATCCCCCCGCGCGCCATTCCCCGCCTTTCCTCCGCGCGTCATCCCTCCCGTTCCCTTTCCCCTCCGCCTTTGCGCCCCGCCTCCCTTTCGCCCCGTGCTCGCCCGATGCAAATATCGTGATAATATCGGAAAAGTCAAATACCCCTCGCTTTCAAATCCGTTTTATCTACGTTTCAAAACATAGATAAAACGTAGATGAAACGTATATAAAACGTATATGCTCGCCGAAAAACACCCGCAAACTCCCCGCCAGCGCAAGGCTCGCGCCGGGCGAGCGGCATGCGAACACCATTCCGACAACGGCAATCGACAATTCTTTCCGACAAGAAAAAAGCTGGCACCAATAAATGATGCCAGCCTGTATATCAAATACAACCGGACTTTATTTGTACTTGATAACTCTAAAATCGTTCTTGCTGTCGATTATCGCTCCGTCCGCTCCCAACTTGCGAGCGTTCCGCGCAGCTTTCCACAACAAGCGTTTCTCGAGTCTTGGCCGTTCAGGAAATATCACGGGAAAAATCAACGGGGTGAACGAACCGTATGCCACCACCTCAAAATCCCGTCCCACTTCCTGTTCGTTCAAGAACACGCCGACGTGGTCATAGGTGTCCTTCTTCATCTTGTCTCTCTTAAACACCACTCTCCCTATGAGCGATGTCTTGTTAATCTTATTTTCATAGTTTTCCCGCAATGTGGACGTGTACATGTAGTTGACACTGCAAGAGGAAAACACCACGCATCCGACAAGTACCAATAATATTGTTGGAAACTTTTTCATAAACTATTGATTCAAATTTGTAACTACTGCCATGACTACTACCTACTCTAAAATATCCTCGATGTAGTAATTGAACGAGACGGTGCCCGTCATTTGCTTCTCGTAGGTGTCGTCGAGGTCGCCGAAAGTGACGTTAAACTCCACGGTGAGGGAACGACTGTCCGCATCGTATTCAAGCACGGTCAACGTCCCCTCCTTGCCGTATACGGGAGCCGTATTGTCGTGCAAGTCGTTGATGTAAGCTGTAAAACTGTTTGCGGGGTTTTTGTCCGTTCCCATGAAATCTCCCATGAAATCATTGACTTGGTAGACCTTTCCTTTGGCCAAGCTATTCAAATCGAAATCTTCGGACTCGAAATAGATGTCGTTGTTCACAATCATTTCCTTGTGGAGCATAAAGCCTATCACGAACTGCTCCATGGCCTGGGAATAATAGGAATCAATCCCGTAAACTGTGAAATCCGAGCCCGCGACATTAATCGTCTGATTGGAATTGTCATCATCGTCGTCGCTGCAAGCGGCAAAACTGGCGAACACGCCAAGCATCAATAAATAAATAATCTTTTTCATCGCTTTTAGTTTTTAAAATTACACATTGTTCTTTATCCTAAAATTCAATTTATACAATCATTTCTTTTTAATACCTCATCAAGCTAAACGATTCTATAAATTTGGCTTTGCGACGCCTGTATTCATCGGCCAATTCCACATCGTTCATTCGTTGCGATATTCTGCTTCCCTCGTCCATCAAATAGATGATTTGTTGCTTGAAGAACGCCACGTCGTACAAGTCCGTCGATGTCACTTGAGTACATTGCTCTATCGCAGCCAAACCATCTACCATTTCCTTCAATTTCTTTTCATTATTGGCCAGCGTCATCAAATTCCGGTCTTTTTCTGAAGCATATTGAAAGTTCTGCACATTGTTTCTTCCGCCATTGCTCTTTTTCAACCAACAGTTTCCTCCAACACCAATTCGTTGGTTTGTCCTGTCGACATCGTAGACAACCACGACTCCATCGTATCCACTATAGTTTATTAAAAGTTCTCCTGCCTCATATTTGCAATAACCTTCCGAGACATCTTCACCATAATCCGTGACTATCCGCTCAACGATACGCCCATCACGTCCTATTTTTATCGTCCAATATTCCAAGCCTCCTCCGGCAGTTTGAATAGTTCCTGTCCAAGACCCAGCCAGCCAATCCGGCAAAACCGACAAGTTTGTTGATCGAGTAGCACTTCCCGTATTTTGTCGAGAGGAAGTTTCGTATTGCTGCCTAGGAACGGAGGGCGTTGTTTCTTGTTGAGGAGTATAGGGTGTTGTCTCCTCTGTTATTCCTTGCCATATAACAGAAAGCATTTCCCTAACACTTTGGTTCTCACTTTTCCACCACCAAATAACAATTCCACACAGTAATACAAAAATAAATCGAGCTGTTCCTTTCCTTTTTTTCTTTTTCCGAAGTGGCGGGGATGATCGTCGCTCGTTTATGGGAGGAGGGGGCGGCACCGAAGCCGGTGATGGCGGCGGGGGCGGAGTTGGCGCAGAACTCGGAGCTGGAGCCGGGGCCGGACACCCGCAATTGGGGCATCTGCGTTCCGTTCCAGAATACTGATTCCCACATTCTTGGCATTTGACAAAGGCAACCATAATTTACCATTTATGTACCCGCAGGCCCGACGGATTATTATACAAAAGAAGCGTGAGCCTGTTAGTTTCATCAGGTTAAGAGGCTCTGGAATGCCTGTGACAAAGATGAAACAAAACGGCTCACGCTTTTACGATATATGAGGATTCATATAGTCGAGAAAAGGGAGAACGTTGTTTTTCATTCCATTGTCACTCGAATTTTCCAGATTCCTTAACCTTGGAATGAAGCTAAACGCTTCCTACAATATGTGTGTTCCCGAGGGAACAGGACAAAGGTATGGAATATTTAGCTAACAACGTTCTCCCGATGTGTATTTTTTTTGCAAAAGTATGAATTATTCCAACGTTTCCCGCGGAAAGGGGAAACGGAATTTCAGGGCGGGGAGTTTCGCCGGAGGAGGAGGGCGGCGTGCCGGAATGGGGTTTCCATGCAGCCACCTCCCCCGGGGCGCTTCCCTCGAGACAGGAGCCGCACGGCAGGACCGGAACAGGGGCGACAAGGCGGAGGAAACGGGAATTTATCGCACAACACACTGAACTACAATTATTTAACATCAAGAAGACTCGAAGTAGCCAATAGCACAGAATGTCTATTATCTATATAACTGAAGATGAAGAAAAAAATATTCTCGATATCGTTTGCAAGATTGATTTTTTTGTGCTATCTTCGCGGTATGAAAAAACAACAACGATAATGATAAAACACAACATGTATTTTTCAATGGAACGAAATTCATTTTAAAAAGGAGGACATCGACCACCTATTCCAAACGACACTACCCCACATCCGGGAGTCCGCGCGGCAGGCCCGCGGGGATTTCCACCAAGGGGCCCGACGCCCCGGAACACCCGACACCCCGCAAGGGGAGCATGACTTGTGTGCAATCACACATACATTGTCAAAATATAAGAAAAATATTTTTCAAACCTAAACATTAATATTATGCGTATTTATCCAGTAGTTGTCGGAGACCTCTCCGGCACAATGGACAGAACAGTGTTCTACAAAGTGGACGACCGTTGCTACGGTCGCAAGAAAGCGCTGGGCAGCGCCCGCGAGTATACGGAGGAAGAGCTGAAGCAGCAGCTGAAGTTCAAGTTCATGGGCAAGCTGAGCAGCCGGACGAAGTACGTGCTGCGGGAGAGCCTGCCGGAGACGCCAAAGCACTGGACCGCGCCGAACTATTTCGTGAGCCTGAACATCGGGCTTTGCGAGGCGGACTTGGAGACCAGCACGGTAACGTTTGACTACAATCAGGCGGTGTTCGCGGCCGGGAGCATGAGCCAGCCGAGCGTGACGATGAGTTACGACGACGAGAGCCGGACGGTGTCGTTCACGCTGCCCGCGATGAGCGGGCGGGCGTTTCCCGGGAAGCAGGCGACGGACAAGGTGTACGCGGTGTTCGTGGAGAGCGAGTTGATGCAGGCGTACACCGTGGAGCTGGGGACGCGCGGCGACGGGGGCATGACCTCGGAGCCGCTGGAAGAGGGGTGGAACAAGGAGACGACGCACGTGTACGTGTACGCGACGGACGAGAAGGGGAAGGAGACCTCGACGTCGAGGCACCTGAGTTTCGAGCGCGCGGCCGGGTTTCCGGCCACAGGGCGACGGGAGGGCGGGCCGGGAGGGTCCGCCCTCCTCTTTTTTTGGACGGAGGAGGGGCGGGAGGCAACCGGCCATTCCGGCGGGGGCTTCCCCCACGGGCGGTGGACGCGGGGAGGAAGGCGGCACGGGGACTGATTGTCAGCGGGAAAGAAAAAATCTTGCGGGAGAGGGCGATTTTTTGGCCGAAATGTTTGGCGGGTTCGGGGGAAAGGGCTATCTTTGCACCCGGATTCAGAAAAATTCCTCAGTAGCTCAGTTGGTTAGAGCGGCGGACTGTTAATCCGTAGGTCGTAGGTTCAAGTCCTACCTGGGGAGCGACTTAAAACGAGGCAAGAGAGCTAGGGTGTGCTTGATTCAGGACAAGCACACCCAAAGTTTTTTTTCAAGGGAGGGGGAAAAGGGAAATCTGTAATTTTGGTTGGAATATCGGTGATTTATATTTTGGCGGGACGGATTTTCGACGTACTTTTGCGAGGTATTCAAAATCAGAGAACAAAAAGAAGGCTTATGTTAGGTAGAATTAGAGTGATTCTGGCCCTGGTGTTTTTCGCCGCCGTGACGTTGCTGTTCCTCGACTTCACGGGGACGGCGCACGCGTGGCTGGGATGGATGGCCAAGGTCCAGTTCTTGCCGGCGGTGCTGGCATTGAATGCGGGAGTAATCGTGGCGCTGCTGGCGCTGACGCTGGTGTTCGGACGGGTGTACTGCTCGGTGATTTGCCCGTTGGGGGTAATGCAGGACGTGGCGGCGTGGTTCGGGAAACGGCGGAAGCGCAACCGCTACTCGTACTCTCCGGCGGTGAGGTGGCTGCGCTACGGGGTGCTGGCGGTGTTCGTGGCGGCCCTGGCGGCGGGAATCGGCTCGGTGGTGGCGCTGCTGGCGCCTTACAGTTCCTACGGCCGCATCGCGTCGAACCTGTTCGCTCCCGTGTACGCGTGGGTGAACAACCTGCTGGCGTGGATGGCGGAGCGGGCGGACAGCTACGCCTTTTACGAGACGGAGGTGTGGATGAAGAGCCTGCCGACGTTCGTGGTGGCGGCGGTGACGTTCGTGGCGGTGGCCGCGCTGGCGTGGCGGAACGGGCGGACGTACTGCAACACGGTGTGCCCGGTGGGGACGGTGCTGGGGTTCGTGGCCAGGTGGTCGTGGCTGAAGCCCGTGATTGACACGGAGAAATGCGTGAATTGCAACTTGTGCGCCCGCAACTGCAAGGCGGCGTGCATCAACATAAAGGAACACCGGATAGACTACTCGCGGTGCGTGGCGTGCATGGACTGCGTGGGCACGTGCCGCAAGGGGGCCATCCGCTACGCCCACCCGAAGAAGGCCGCCCGCGCGGAGGCCGGCGGCGGGAAACCAGACGCGGGCCGGCGCGGCTTCCTGACGGCGGCGGCGCTGGTGGCCACGGGAACGGCCCTGCGGGCGCAGGAGAAGAAAGTGGACGGCGGGCTGGCCGCAATCGAGGACAAGGTGGTGCCGGAGCGGGCGACGCCCATCACGCCCCCGGGAGCGCTGAGCGCGCGGCATTTCGCCCGGCATTGCACGGCGTGCCAGCTGTGCGTGTCGGTGTGCCCGAACGGGGTGCTCCGCCCGTCGACCGACCTGCAGCGGCTGATGCAGCCGGAGATGGGTTACGAGCAGGGCTACTGCCGCCCGGAGTGCGTGAAATGCTCGGAGGTGTGCCCGACGGGCGCCATCCGGCCCATCACGACGGCGGACAAGTCGGCGACACAGGTGGGCCACGCCGTGTGGGTGGCGGAGAACTGCGTGGTGCTGACGGACGGGGTGAAATGCGGCAATTGCGCGCGGCACTGCCCGGCGGGGGCCATCCAGATGGTGAAGTACAAACAAGGCCGGCAAAGCGGGAAACTGCGCATTCCCGCCGTGAACACGGAACGCTGCATCGGCTGCGGGGCCTGCGAGAACCTGTGCCCGGCCCGGCCGTTCAGCGCGATTTACGTGGAGGGCCACTCGGCGCACAGAACCATTTAATCCATTCACGACCATGAACAAAGAGATGAAACAACTGGTGAAGCAGCTCCACGAAGGGAAGCACTCGTGCGTAATCCTGACAGCGGGGGGCGACACATACACGTGCAACCGCCGCGGGGTGGCGGACCTGTACGAGATATACCGCACGATGCCGGAGGTGCTGGAAGGCGCGACGGTGGCCGACAAGGTAATCGGGAAAGGAGCCGCGGCCCTGCTGGCGCTGGGAAAGGTGAAGGCGGCGCACGGCGACGTGGTCAGCGAGCCGGCCATGGCCCTGCTGCGGGCCGCGGGGGTGAAAGCGGAAGCGGGCGAGGTGGCGCCCCACATCATCAACCGCGCGGGGACGGGACGCTGCCCGCTGGAGACGGCGTGCGACGGGCTGGAAACGCCGGAGGAGATTTACCCGGCCATCGTGGAATTCGTGAACAATCTAAAAATCAAATAAGTTATATGACAACAACAGCAAAACTTTACACATTGTCGTGCGCGCAGGCCCGCACCTACGCCGTGGCCGCCGCTTTCGTGGCGGGGAACATCGCCCTGCCGCAATTGTTCCACCTGATGCCGCAAGGGGGGATGATTTGGCTGCCGATTTATTTCTTCACGCTCGTGGGGGCGTACAAGTACGGATGGCAGGTGGGCCTGCTGACGGCGGCGCTCTCGCCGCTGGCGAACTCGCTGCTGTTCGGGATGCCCGCGGCGGCGGTTCTTCCGGCCATCCTGCTGAAGTCGGGGCTGCTTGCCGCCGGAGCGGGATACGCCGCGCGCCGGTTCCAACGGGCGACGCTGCCGCTGCTGGCTGGGGTGGTGCTTTTCTACCAAGCGGCCGGGACGCTCGGCGAGTGGGCGCTGACGGGCAGCCTTGCCGCCGCGCTGCAGGATTTCCGCCTGGGACTGCCGGGGATGGCGTTGCAGGTGGTGGGAGGATACCTATTCATTAACCACGTAATCCGCAAATAAACATGGCACAAGCGATAATGAGTCCGGACATTCTTCTGTTCGCATTGGGCACGCCGGAGATTATCCTCATCGTGCTGGTGGTGTTGCTTCTGTTCGGCGGCAGGAAGATACCCGAGCTGATGAAAGGCCTGGGGAAAGGCGTGCGCAGCTTCAAGGAGGGGATGAACGGCGCGCTGGGCGAGACGGAGCCGAAAGAGGAGAAACCAAGCAACGAGAAATAAGATGAGACCGACAGAGAAGCAGGACGGCGCCATGTCCTTCTGGGACCATTTGGACGTGCTGCGGGGCTCGTTGCTCAAGATAGCCGCCGTGACGCTCGCATGCGGCGCGGCGGTGTTCTGCTTCAAGGAGGAGGTGTTCGCCGTGCTGCTGGCGCCGCAGGATCCGGACTTCGTGACGTACCGCCTGCTGGAGCGCGTGAGCGGGTGGTTCGGCGGCGGGGCGACGGAGGATTTCTCCATCCCGCTCATCAACACGGGGCTGGCGGAACAGTTGATGATACACCTGAAAGTGTCGGTGTACGCAGGTTTTCTGGTGTCGTCGCCCTACACGCTTTACCTGCTGTTCCATTTCATCTCGCCGGCGCTGTACGAGAACGAGCGCCGCTACTCGTCGCGGGTGGTGGTAAGCGGCTACGCCATGTTCGTGGCGGGGGTGCTGGCGAGCTATTTCGTGCTGTTCCCGCTGACGTTCCGTTTTTTGGGCACCTACCAGGTAAGCCCGGACGTGGAGAACATGATTACCTTGCAGTCGTACATGGGGACGTTCCTGATGATGAACCTGGCGATGGGAATCGTGTTCGAGCTGCCGGTGGTGTGCTGGCTACTGGGGAAACTGGGGATACTGACGGCGGAATTCATGCGCCGCTTCCGGCGGCACGCCGTGGTGGTCATCCTCGTGGCCGCCGCCCTCATCACGCCGACGACGGACATGTTCACGATGCTCATCGTGGCCCTTCCCATCTGGCTCCTCTACGAGGCGAGCATCCTCATCGTGCGGCGCACGGGCAAGGCGCGGGAGGAGGCCGAGGCGGAAGAGGCATAACTTTGCCCGGACGCCCCGGGCAAAGTTATTTTCGAAAGTTCGCGGGTATATCGGAGATAATTCTTATATTTGCGACTGAAGGGGCTGTGTCGGAATGACATATTCATACTCCTCCGTCCGCTTCGCGTCCACCTCCCCTATCTTAGGGGAGGAGTTGCGGAACAATGATATTCAGCGGAATCACTTTGCTCCGCAAACACTCCCCCCTAAGTCAGGGGGAGCACCCCGAGGGGAGAGTATGACAAGAATGTTTCGCCACAGGGCCGTAACCTAAACAAAGCCAAGGCATGAACAACAAGAATCATTCGCCGCTACGATGGGTCCCGAGCGCGTATTTCGCGATGGGAATGCCGTTCGTGATACTGAACATGGTGTGCGTACTCATGTTCAAGGGACTGGGAATAGAGGACAGCCAAATCGCGCTGTGGACGTCGGTCATCATGTTCCCGTGGACCATCAAATTCCTTTGGAGCCCGTTCTTGGAGATGTTCAAGACAAAGAAGTTCTTCGTGGTGGCCACGCAGATGATATCGGGCGCGGGCTTCGGCGTGGTGGCGTTGGCGTTGCACCTGCCGGACTTTTTCGCCGTGAGCATAGCCATCCTCGCCGTCATCGCAGTGAGCGGGGCCACGCACGACATCGCCCTGGACGGGCTGTACATGGCGGAACTGCCGCCGCAGACGCAGGCGAAGTACATCGGCTGGCAGGGGGCGTTCTACAACCTGGCGAAGCTGCTGGCGACGGGCGTGCTGGTGTACGCGGCGGGCGTGCTCATCGACCACTACAAGGCGGCGGGGGCGACAGCGGAGGAAGCCGCGCTGCCCGCATGGACCATCATCATGCTGGCGTGCGGGGGAATCCTCGCGCTGCTGAGCCTCTACCACGCCAAGGCGCTCCCCAGCGGCGGGGCGGCGGCAATCCACGCGCGCACGGCGGGCGACACGCGGCGGGAACTGTGGGCGGTCATCAAAGACTTTTTCACGAAGCGGCACATCTGGACGTACATTCTGTTCATCATCTTCTACCGCCTGGGCGAGGGATTCGTGATGAAAATCGTGCCGCTCTTCCTGAAGGCCGACCGGGCGGCGGGAGGCCTGGGGCTATCGGAGCAGCAGATAGGGCTGTACTACGGGACGTTCGGGGCGGCGGCGTTCGTGCTGGGCTCCATCCTGGCGGGGTACTACATCTCGCGACTGGGGCTGCGGCGGGCGTTGTTCTCGCTGGTGTGCATTTTCAACCTGCCGTTCCTCATCTACACCTACTTCGCATGGACGCAGCCGGAGTCGACGCTCCTCATCGGGGCGGGAATCGTGGTGGAATACTTCGGCTACGGGTTCGGCTTCGTGGGGCTGACGCTCTTCATGATGCAGCAAGTGGCGCCGGGCAGGCACCAAATGGCGCACTACGCCTTCGCGTCGGGAATCATGAACCTCTCCGTGATGATGACGGGGGCGGTGTCCGGCTTCCTGAGCGACGCGACGGGCTACAAGTGGTTCTTCGTCATCGTAATGGCGGCGGTGATTCCCGTGTTCGCCATGACGCGCTTCCTGCCGTTCACCTACCCGGACAAGGCGCCCGACTCCGGCGAAAGCGACACAGGCGGAGGGCGATAGGCTTCGTTTATTCACCATTAACAACATACAACATGGACAAGCAATTACAGATTTCAGGCGAACCGCTCCCGAACATGCCGTGGGAGGAGCGTCCCGCCGGCTCGACGGCGGTGATGTGGAGATACTCGGCGAACCCGGTGATACCCGGCGACCTTCTGCCCACGTCTAACAGCATATTCAACTCCGCCGTGGTGCCCTTCGGGGACGGATTCGCGGGGGTGTTCCGCTGCGACGACACGAACCGCCGCATGAGGCTGCACGCGGGCTTCTCGAAGGACGGGCTGCGCTGGGACATCGACCCGCGTCCGCTGGCGTTCGAGTGCGAGGACAGGGAAATCGGAGAATGGGTGTACGGCTACGACCCGCGGGTGTGCCGCATCGGGGAACGGTACTACGTGACGTGGTGCAACGGCTACCACGGCCCGACCATCGGGGTGGCGTGGACGGAGGACTTCCGGACGTTCCACCAGTTGGAGAACGCCTTCCTGCCCTACAACCGGAACGGGGTGATGTTCCCCCGGAAGATAAACGGCCGCTTCGCCATGCTTTCGCGTCCCAGCGACACGGGGCACACGGCGTTCGGCGACATTTTCTATTCGGAGTCGCCCGACTTGGAATTCTGGGGCCGCCACCGCCACGTGATGTCGCCCGCGCCCTTTGAGGTGAGCGCCTGGCAATGCCTGAAAATCGGAGCGGGACCGGTGCCCATCGAGACATCGGAGGGATGGCTGCTGATTTACCACGGGGTGCTGCGCTCGTGCAACGGCTACGTGTACGCCTTCGGGTCGGCCCTCCTGGACCTGGAGGAGCCATGGAAGGTGACAGCCCGCAGCGGCCCTTACCTCATCTCGCCGCGGGAGCTTTACGAGCGGGCGGGCGACGTGCCTAACGTGACCTTCCCCTGCGCCGCGCTTCACGACCCGCAAACGGGACGGATAGCCGTCTACTACGGATGCGCCGACACGGTGACGGGACTGGCCTTCGGGCACATCCCCGAAATCATCGCGTTCACGAAGGAGAACAGTATCGTGTAATTAAGAATAATGAGACAAGGGAAAGGAACAGGCCGACAAGAAAGCTGGGATAACCATTTATCCCACCTCTCCATTGGCCACACCGCCAAAGATTGACCAAGACGCAAGAATCATACTCCTTCCCCCCTCCGGGGTATGAAAATCGCATTTCGACACACCCTCGGCTGCAAAGCAGACGGAGGAGTACGATTGACCGTTTTGAGAGCATCCATCCCCAAAAGGGGAAACGGGACAACACAATCATTCGACTCAAAAAGGAAAGAGCGGTATCCTATGCGCACGTCCCTTGCCTCCAAGGAGAGAAGAAAATGAAACGAGGAAAAAAAAGAATGGCCGCGCTGCTGCTGTGCCTCTTCGCGCTGGCGAGCGGCGGAGCGATGGCCGACACGGGGGAGGACGGCGGGGTGAGCCGCTACGTGGACCCCTTTATCGGGACGAGCAATTTCGGGACGACCAACCCGGGGGCGGTATGCCCGCACGGGATGATGTCCGTGTCGCCGTTCAACGTGATGGGGTCCGAGCTGAACGCCTACGACAAGGACAGCCGCTGGTGGTCGACCCCCTACGCCAAGGAGAACCGCTTCTTCACGGGATACTCCCACGTGAACCTCAGCGGAGTGGGCTGCCCGGAGCTGGGCGCGCTGCTCGTCATGCCGACGACAGGCGAACTGCAAGTGGACTACCGGCTCTACGGCTCGACCTACACGGACGAGCGCGCCGAGCCGGGCTATTACACCAACACGCTCACCGCCCACGGCGTGAAGACGGAAGTGACCGCCACGCCCCGCACGTCGGCGGAGCGGTACACCTTCCCCGCCGGAAGAAGCCACATCCTGCTGAACCTGGGCGAAGGACTGACAAACGAGACCGGGGCCTTCGTGCGGAAGGTGAGCGACACGGAAATCGAGGGGATGCGGCTACTGGGCACGTTCTGCTACAACCCGCAGGCCGTGTTTCCCGTCTACTTCGTGCTGCGGGTGAGCAAGACACCCGAGGAGAGCGGCTACTGGAAAAAACAGCGGCCCATGACGGGCGTGGAGGCCGAATGGACGCCGGACAACGGCACCTACAAGCTCTACACCCGCTACGGACGGACGATGGCAGGCGACGACATCGGCTATTGGTTCTCGTTCGACACCGAGGAGGGAGAGCAAATCGAGGTGCGGATGGGCGTCTCGTTCGTCAGCATTGAGAACGCCCGGGAGAATCTCGACACCGAGCAACGAGGCCTCGACTTCGACGCCATCCGCGCGGCGGCGGCGGCACGGTGGGAAAGCGACCTGTCGAAAGTGCGGGTGAGCGGCGGCACGGAGGAGCAGCGCACGGTGTTCTACACCGCCCTCTACCACGCCCTCATCCACCCGAACGTGCTGAACGACGTCAATGGCGAATACCCCCTGATGGAAAACGACGGGACGGGCAAGGTGAAGGAAGGAGAGACCCGCTACACGGTGTTTTCCCTCTGGGACACGTACCGCAACCTCCACCAGCTCGTCACGCTGCTCTTCCCCGACAGGCAAGAGGACATGGCGCGCTCCATGATTGGCATCTACAAGGAATGGGGATGGATGCCCAAATGGGAGCTTTACGGACGGGAGACGTTCACGATGGAGGGCGACCCGGCCATTCCCGTCATCACGGACACGTGGCTCAAGGGCCTGCGGGACTTCGACATCGAGACGGCCTACGAGGCCTTCGTGAAGTCGGCCACCACCCCCGGCGCGCTTAACCGCATGCGCCCGGACGCGGACCCCTATATCGAGCGGGGCTACATCCCCCTGGGCGTGTACGCCGCCGACCTGTCGGGCGACAACGCCGTGTCGCACGCGTTGGAGTACTACGTGGCCGACCACGCCCTCTCGCTGCTGGCTGACGCCCTCGGCCGCAAGGAGGACGCCCGCCGCTTCCGGGAGGCCTCGCTGGGCTACCGCCACTATTACTGCCCGGAATACGGCACGTTGCGGCCACTCATGCGGGACGGCTCGTTCTACGCGCCCTTCAATCCCCGGCAAGGCGAGAACTTCGAGACCGCCCCCGGCTTCCACGAGGGGAGCGCCTGGAACTACACCTTCTACGTTCCCCACGACGTCGAGGGGCTGGCCCGGCTGATGGGAGGCAAGCGGAAATTCGTGGAGAAGCTGCAAATGGTGTTCGACGAGGGGCTGTACGACCCCGCCAACGAGCCGGACATCGCCTACGCCTACCTCTTCAGCCGCTTCAAGGGGGAAGAGTGGCGCACGCAGCGAACGGTGGACTCGCTCCTCGCCCGCTACTACAAGGCCGCGCCTGACGGCATCCCCGGCAACGACGACACGGGCACCATGTCCGCCTGGGCAGTGTTCTCGATGATGGGCTTCTACCCCGACTGCCCGGGCGAGCCGTGGTACACGCTCACCGCCCCGGCGTTCGACCGGGTGGAAATCGCCCTCTCCCCCAAACTGGGCGGCGCGGACAAACTCGTCATCGAAAAGCGTGGCGAGGGCTATGTCCGCTCCGTCACGCTCGGAGGCAAACGGATTGACCGCTTCCGCGTGTCGCACGAGGAGCTTGTCCGGGCCGGAACCTTAACGTTTAACTGCAAATAACCCACACGCATGAAAATCATAAACACCATCATCCTCGCGGGCGGCCTCGCCGGAGCCGCCGCCATGTTCCAGGGCTGCGCCGCCGACGCGCGCCAAGAATCGTTCACCCGATATGTCAATCCCAAAATCGGCACCGGCGGCCACGGCCACGTCTTCGTGGGAGCCAACGTGCCCTTCGGCTTCGTGCAACTCGGCCCCACGAGCATTCCCCAAGCGTGGGACTGGACGTCCGGCTACCACGACAGCGACTCCACCGTCATCGGCTTCTCGCACACCCACCTCAGCGGCACAGGCATAGGCGACCTGTTCGACATCACCGTCATGCCCGTCACGGGCAGCGTCACCTACGCCCGCGGCACGGAGGACGACCCGCGCTCCGGCCTGTGGTCGTACGCCGACCGCCGGGAGGAAACGTGCCGCCCCGGTTATTACAGCGTGCCCCTCACCCGCTACGGCGTGCGGGCCGAACTGACCGCCACCGCCCGCGTGGGGCTACACCGCTACACCTTCCCCGCCTCCGACTCCGCCGCACTGGTATTCGACCTCGAGAACGGGGGCTGCTGGGACCGGGCCGTGAAAACGGAAATGCGGGCCGCGGGCGACAACCGCGTCGAGGGATTCCGCCACTCGCAAGGATGGGCCTCCGACCAGCGAATCTATTTCGTGGCGGAGTTTTCCAAGCCTTTCGACAGTTTCACCCTCGCCGGGACCAACGACATGTACGGACGGGCCTCCTTCCGCACGGAGGAGGGGGAGCAGGTGCTGCTCAAGGTGGCCCTCTCGCCCGTGAGCATAGAGGGCGCCCGGGCAAACCTCGCCGCCGAGTTGCCCGGCTGGGACTTCGAGGCCACGGCGCGGAAAGCCGACTCCGCCTGGAACGCGGAGCTTTCCAAAATACGCATCGAGACCGACGACCCCGCCGCACGCAGCGTATTCTACACCGCCCTCTACCACACCATGATCGCCCCCTCCGTATTCTGCGACACGGACGGCAGCTATTACGGAGCCGACCACCAAAACCACCCCGGCGAGGGCTTCACGAATTACACCACCTTCTCCCTTTGGGACACCTACCGGGCAGCCCATCCGCTCATGACCATCATCCACCAGGAGAAGATGGCCGACATTATCAACACCATGCTCACCATCTATAAGCAACAGGGCAAACTGCCCGTGTGGCATCTGATGGGATGCGAGACCGACTGCATGGTCGGCAACCCCGGAATCATCCCCGTGGCCGACGCCGTGCTGAAGGGATTCGGGGGCTTCGACCACGAACTGGCCTACGAGGCCATGAAAGCCTCCGCCCTGCGGCCCGACCGGGGACAGGACCTGCGGATGAAGTACGGCTTCATCCCCTGCGACCTCATGAACGAGGCCGTGGCCTTCGACATGGAATACGCCATCGCCGACGGGGCGGTGGCCAAGGTGGCCCAGGCCCTCGGCAAGGAGGAGGACTACCGCTATTTCCTCGACCGCAGCCACTCCTACCGCCACTTCTTCGACCCCGCGACGGGTTTCATGCGGGGCAAGGACTCCCGCGGCCAGTTCCGCGAGCCGTTCAATCCCTTCCACGCCACCCACCGGGCCGACGACTACTGCGAGGGCAACGCCTGGCAATACACGTGGCTCGCTCCCCACGACTTCGACGGGCTCGTGGGCTGCTTCGGCTCGCGGGAGGCCTTCCTCTCGAAACTGGACTCCCTTTTCATCGTTTCGTCGGTGGTCGAGGGCGAGAACGCCTCGCCGGACATCTCCGGCCTCATCGGGCAATACGCCCACGGCAACGAGCCCAGCCACCACATCCTCTACCTCTACGCCATGGCGGGCCAGCCGTGGAAGACGGCGGAACGGGTGCGCCAAGTGCTCGCGACGCTCTACCACGCCGCACCCGACGGTCTTTCCGGCAACGAGGACGTGGGGCAGATGTCCGCATGGTACATCCTGTCGGCCCTCGGCTTCTATCAAGTGGACCCCGCCGGAGGCCCCTTCTGGTTCGGCTCGCCCTTGTTCGACAAGGCGGTGCTCCGAGTGCCCGGCGGCGAATTCACCGTCGTCGCCTGCGACAACAGCCCCGAGAACATCTACATTCAGAGCGTGACCCTCAACGGCCAGCCTTACACCCTCCCCTACATCGACTTCCGCGACATCCGGGCGGGCAACGTGCTGGAGTTCCAAATGGGCCCTTCTTCAAAACAGTGAATCATCTGTATACAAACGTATTGCGCCATGCCATTTGGCAATTTGGCGCAATTTCGTTTGGCAATTTGGCGCGTTTTCATTGGGCAATTTGGCAGAAATTCGACGGAGGCTCGGCGGAGCATCGCCGGGGCGCGCGGCGGGCTTAGCGCCCGATGCGGCAAGTCCACCTCCCCGTCCGGCTGTCGTACGTTATCCCCTGCAGGCTGCCCCGCTCGGTCACCACGCCCTCATGCAACATTCGCATGTCCTTATCCTTCGCCACGAGGTAGACCGCCCAAGGACGCTCCTCCGTTCCCTCCACCGTCAGCACAAAACCAAAACAACGGGACACCCTCCCGTCTATAAGCTCGAGCTTCCAACACACATCGTCCCTCTCGTCCTCCTCCCCAAAGGCTTTCAAACGCACCTTTCCCCCGTCCGTCGCCAAATTCTTCCGCTTCAAGAAATCCAACAACGCCAGCCTCTCCTTTGTGTCGTTTACGACCTCCCGGCTCGCCTTGTCCGCAAACACGCCGTCCAGCAACCGGAAATCCTCCGCGCTCAGCAAATAATCCGAGGCCACATATCCGCTCCGCCCGTTCGCGCGCACCTGCGACCAACCGGCGGAATCCGACTCCACCCCTACCTCAGTGCCGTACGCCAGCACCGCCCGCTGGTTGGTGGTGCTCCCCGCCTCCTTCGACGAACGAAGCACCAGCTTGTCCGCAAACACATAGGCACTCTCCGCGACAGTCGGAGCCTCCGCCGTGTCGGCCTGTCCATCAAAAGACGAGAGCAATATCGAGAACACCGGCCCCCAGTCGCTAAGGAACCATATCACCCCCACGACCGCCGCCACAATCAACCACCGCCGCCTCCGTCTTTTCCTCTGGAAACGGTCAAACGCATCGTCCTCCCGCGGCGATTGCGGCTGAGGCGGGATTTCTATCGGCGGCATTTCCTGCCTCGGCTCCGGACGCGCGGGTGCGGCGGCCACGTAAAACCTCGACTCGAACACCTTCACGTCGTTCTCGTAAAATTCCACCCGGTACCACCCCACCTCGTTGAACGCCGTGCCGTCTTTGTCGCCGAAAGCTCCAAGCGAGACCGTGCCGCCCGTGCGACCGTTCACTTTGCCCTTCCACGTGAACCCCTCCCGACCCTCCACGGCAATCATCAACGTCCCGCCAGGCTTGTAAATCTTATACCACACATCCTTATCGCCCGTCGGACGCAACACCGTGTACGTGATTTCCGGACACACGTAGCGCAGGCGCGTCGTGAATCCGTCCCGCGCCCGCCCAAACACTTGATTGCCTCCGTCAGTCTCAAAAAAGTCCGCCGCCGTGATACGGATATTGGCCACAGGCTGTGGCCGCCGGGCCGCGCTTCCGCCGGAAGCTCCCCCCGCCGCGCCGCCGTCGATAAGCAGCGAAGTCTCGTACAACTTTACGTCCCCCTCGTAAAACTCCACCCGATAGCGTCCCCGTTCCGCGAAGGTGCTTCCGTCGTCGTTCCCGAAACCGCCCAGCGAAGTCCAACCGCCCTGTCGACCGCTCACGACCCCGTGCCACGTGAAGCCCGCACGGCTCGCACTGGAGCCCAACAGCCTGCCGCTCGGCGTGAAAATCTTGTACCAGATGTCCTTGTCGTCCGACGGCTCCAATATATGGCAATTCACCACGGGCCGCAAATACAAGATAGGCTCCGACCCGTCCACGCTTCCCGAGCCCGCCGGGTTGCCCTGCCGGTCCACATTGCGGAACCTCACCTCCGCGATCCGCAGCGTCGCCCTCGGCCTCGGCTGCGGAGCGGGAGCGGGTCTCGGCTGCGGCTGCGGTCGAGGAGGCGGAGGCGTGGGACGGGGTTGAGGGCGTGGCGGGGGCGGAGTGGGACGGGGCTGCTGCGGTTGCGGCGCGCGCTGCCGGGGCGCATGCTCCTGCGCGAATGCCCGCATCGCCGCCTGGAACTCCGCGAAATTGGCGGCGCTCTCCGTGTACATCGTCTTCGCGATACCCCGGAACTCCTTGCTCCACGTGATAATATCCCTGTTGTTTGAATGCAGCTTGTCCGCCGCCACCAGCGTGGCGATAAGCTCCTTGCTCTCCTCCACCAGCTCGTCGTCGAACTTCCGCATCCGCCAAAAATCGGCCAGCAACTCCACCGCCGACCATTCCGCCGTCGACAGGTCCGCCTGGTGGCCTTTCAAAAATCGGCAAGCGTCGTTCCACTTGCCGATTTTCTGCTTCAACAAAATCTTGTCCATAACCTTACTCCACGACCGTCTTCTCTATCGCCTCCTTGGAAGCCTCCAACTCCTCCTGATTCTTCACTCCGGTTATCTTCAAGTCAAAGTCAATCACGTCCTTGTCCACAAAAGCGTTCACGTGCAGCACGCCCTCGTTGTCGATGGCATACGTCACCGACACCGGCGTGCCCTTCGGCCACTGCTTCGTCAACTTCAGCGTGTGCTCCTCCAGCACCGTGCAGAACTTCTCCTCCACGATCGACTCCGTGTCCGGATTGGTAAAATCACTCTCCACCACCTTCAGCGAAATCGCCTGCTGGTTTTCCACCGACGTGCTGAACTCCATCGTCCGCTTCGTCGGCAGCGACGTGTTGGCGAAAATAATATTCTGCACCCGCGGCTCGCCGTTCACCAGCACGTCCGTGCCATACGTCTTGCTCGTCACGTTCACCACCGTCGTGCGGTCGCCCCGTATCGGTTCGGGCTTCACTATTTCGTCCCCCTCCTCATATTCCCGCACCGCTATGCGGTATGCCTCGTTCATGGCGTAAATGGCCGCCCCTTTGGCCACGCATTCGTCGGGGTCGGACAACTTTGCGTCGCAACCGAATTCCCGGTCGAGCCGCGCCTTGATTTGCGGCATGCGCGAACTTCCGCCCACCAGCAAAATCTCGTCAAATCCCTTGTACCCTTTCTGCTCGGCAATCTCAATCACCCTCCGGGTGGCCTCTACCGTCTCCTCCAACAAGTTTGACGTGAGCGAGTCGAACAACTCCCGCGTGATTTCCACCCGGGCCGACCGTCCCTCGTAGTCGATGTTCCACTTCACGGACTCCTTCGCCGTCAACTGTTTCTTCTTCAGCTCGGCGTCTATCAGCAGGCGGTTCTTCAGCCGGATGTCCTCGTCCAGCGGGTAGGAAGTGCCGTTCTGCTCGTTGTACGCGCCCAGCGCGTACTCCGCCAAGGCGGTGTCCCAGTCCACGCCCCCGAGGTGGTGGTCGCCCCCGGTGGCGATTACCTTGATGGCCCCGCCGTCCACGTTAATCATCGTCACGTCGAACGTGCCGCCCCCGAGATCGTACACCAGCACCCTTTTCGGCTCGTCCACCTTCACCCCGTAGGCGATGGCGGCGGCGGTCGGCTCGTTGATGATGGCCAGCACGTTCAGCCCGGCGATTTCCCCCGCCTGCTTCGTCTGCATCCGCTCCTTCGTCCCGAAATAGGCCGGACAGGTGATCACCACGTCCTTGATTGGTTCCGGATTGTCGCCCAGACTGTTCGCGTCCTTCACTAATTTTTTCAAGATAAAGGCCGAAATCTCCGCCGGATCGTAATGATAAGGGAACTGGTTCGTCGCCTTGTCGAAACTGGCGTCCACGCCCATCTCCCGCTTCACGAACACCACCGTGTTCTCCGGCTCCGCCGCCAGCATCTCTTTCGCCTCCTTGCCCACAATCACTTTCTCCGGCCCCTCGAAATACACGGCGGAAGGGGTGGTCGCGTCCCCCTCGAAATTCCGCAACACGACGGCTTGATCAAACTTGTCCACCTGCGACACGCAACTGTACGTCGTCCCCAGGTCTATCCCGTAAACAGCTCTGCTCTTGTCCATTGTAATCAATATTAAATTTATTTGTTCTCATTTTCCAATTTATACAAAGTCACTTGCGCCGCCTTCACCACTTTCCCCGTCTCCTCCGAGCGGAACCCGCCGTAGAGGCATTCCGCCACCCGACCCGCCAGCGCGGCGTCCGTCGTCGCCACCGTCTTCAGGGCGTGATACTCCTTCGGCACAAACTCCCCGCCCGGCTCCGCCTCGAAATACGTGACGCCGAAATCGTCCTCCAGCATGTCCTGCACCGTCAGCACGTCGCTCTCCACCTTCCGCAGGAACCGCCCGTAGGCGTCCTCCTCCGCCCGCACTTCCGCCCGGGCGTAATAACGCGCCGTGTCGCGCAGCCGTTCGTGAATCTTCATCACGCTCCGCAAGTAAGGCTTGGCCACCTCGGCCAGCATTCCCTGCCGGTGACGCTGCAACTCCCCGTGCAATTCCTTGATCAGATTGTCCTTATAGGCCGACTCGCGCAACGCCGCCGCCAACTCCTCCAACCGCTTTTCCACGGCCTCCGCCATCGCTCCGCCGCCCGGAGCCGTCGTCGCCGCCCCGTCGCCCGGAGCGTCCGCCTCTTGCCTTCCCTTCTCCTCCGCTCCGGCTTCCGCCGTCCGCTCTTGCGCGTCCGCGTCTCCCTTCGACCCCTCTTCCCCCTCTTTCTCCCGCTCCATCGCCTCCCGCTCCCGCCGCCGGGACCGCTCCTTGTCGTCCAGCACACCGCTCCGCTCCTTCAACTCCTCCTCCCACAACCGCAATCGTTCCTGCTCCTTCCGCGCCTCCCCCTCCCGCTTGTCCAACGCGGCCAGCCTTTCACCCAAATCGTTCCACATCTTCGACACGTTGCTCAACAAACTGTCCAGCCCCGTCCCGAAAGGCCGCTCGACAACATCCGCGGTCCTCATCTGCGCCTCCTCCAGCTTGTTCACCTTGTCTATCATCTCCTCCATCTGCCTTTTGAACTCCTCTTTCTCCTCGCTCCACGAACTTCTTCCAAACAAATTTCCCATAAATAGTCGTCCCTTAAAAAGCCCACTTTTGTGAGATATTGTTCAACCACAGTATCTTGCATATTTTTTGAATCA
>CALUHX010000042.1 GCA_944320555.1 uncultured Butyricimonas sp.
AAAACAATGAGATAATTAACTGAATTACAAACTTTTAAAACCTGAATCAGAAACTATTTTCAACTCATGATTCGCATTAATATCTTATACTCCCGTCACAAAATTATATCATATATACACGAAACACCATAAAACCTAAATCCAAAAATTCACACATAACATATTTTCACACCTCCAAAAATAGTGAAAAACGAAATATACACAACAAATTAATATACCATATTTAATGTAACCTCAAAAGATAGTGTCAGAGTCCAAACACATATCCGGAAATTTTTCTACATTTGCACATTGACAAAATTTTAACCACTAAAAACAACCACAATGGCAGATTTCAAGTACCAAGAACCATTTCCGATTCAACAAGATTGCACGGAATACCGCTTGCTAACAAAAAACTACGTAAAAACCATTAATGTCGAAGGACGAGAAATTTTAAAAATAGAAAAAGAAGGTTTGGAATTTCTTGCCCGAGAAGCCTACACCGATGTGTCTTTTTATCTACGGGCCACTCACTTACAAAAACTTGCAAACATTCTTGCAGATCCTGAAGCAAGCGACAACGACAAGTTCGTAGCTCACACCATGCTCATGAATCAAATTGTTGCCGCCGAAGGCGAACTTCCTACTTGTCAAGACACAGGGACCGCCATCTGCATCGGCAAAAAAGGCGAGGACGTATGGACAAATTGCAACGACGCAGAAGCAATCGCAAAAGGAGTATTCGACACTTATCAAAATCATAACTTACGCTACTCCCAAGTCGTACCGTTCTCTATGTTTAATGAAAAGAATATGGGGAATAATCTTCCTGCCCAAATTGACTTGTATGCAACAACTGGCAACAAATACGAATTCCTTTTTATCACCAAAGGAGGAGGTTCTGCTAACAAAACATTTCTTTATCAACAAACAAAAGCCTTATTAACAGAAGAAGCTTTAACCCAATTTATCAAAAAACATATCACGGATTTGGGAACTTCTGCCTGTCCTCCATATCATTTAGCCATTGTCATTGGAGGAACATCTGCGGAAGTATGCCTTACAACTGTAAAAAAAGCTTCTACTGGATATTATGATTACTTACCGACCGAAGGCAATGAAGGAGGGCAAGCCTTCAGAGACCTCGAATGGGAAGAAAAAATATTGAAAATTTGCAGAGATTTAGGTATCGGAGCCCAATTCGGAGGCAAATATTGGGTACACGATGTAAGAGTTATCAGACTACCCCGACATGCCGCATCTTGTCCTGTAGGCATCGGCGTTAGTTGCAGCGCAGACCGTAACATTAAAGCGAAAATCACAAAAGACGGAATCTTTCTCGAACAATTAGAGAAGAACCCCGCCCGATTCTTACCACCCCAGACTCCTGCTCTATCTCCAGCGGTCAACATCGATCTTGATCGGCCCATGGAAGAAATTCTTACCGAATTACGCAAATATCCCATTAAAACACGTTTAAACTTATCTGGGACATTGATAGTTGCCCGCGATATTGCCCACGCCCGCATCAAAGCTATGTTGGACGCTGGAGAACCAATGCCTGAATATTTCAAAAAACACCCCATCTATTATGCTGGTCCTGCCAAAACTCCTAAAGGTATGCCCTCCGGCAGCTTCGGCCCGACCACTGCAGGACGTATGGACCCCTATGTCGACTTATTCCAAGAGCATGGCGGTTCCATGATCATGGTTGCCAAAGGCAATCGTTCCAAGGCCGTCACTGATGCTTGTAAAAAACACGGAGGTTTTTATCTTGGATCCATAGGTGGTCCTGCGGCAATCCTTGCCAAAGAAAGCATAAAGAGTGTAGAAGTTATCGCATTCGAAGAACTTGGCATGGAAGCAATCCGCAAAATCAGAGTGGAAAATTTCCCAGCATTTATTATCGTTGATGACAAAGGAAATGATTTCTTCGCCGAGTGGGCACACTAAATTATTAATATCAACGAACTAAAAGAGGGGGGGATCGCTTTCCCCCTCCTTTTCATTCTAATACTATTCTTCTACAGGTTCAAAATCTCCCTTACCGACACCACAAAGTGGACAAACCCAATCCGCCGGAAGATCTTCAAAAGCCGTTTCTGGAGCGATACCACTATCCGGGTCTCCTACCGCCGGATCATAAACATAATTACAAACTGTGCAAATGTACTTTTTCATAATTTTCAACTTTTAATTTAGGCAAATATAATGCTATTTTTTACAAAACCCTACTATTCCTCAAAATAAATCCTCATAGACAAACTTTTTAAAATATATTACTAATTCTAGTATAGGGTCAATTCAGATAAGCTACCCATCTTTGCACCAACTCCCGCATCTATCATACAATCAACGACCCGTACTTTAACAAAGGTCGCCCTCTGCGATGTCGGCCATGTATATTCCACTTTTCCTCCATAAATTGCATTACTGAATTCACATTCTATTGGTTCTGACCAATCCCCTGACTCCCAATTCTCCGCATTTGTTATGCAAACTTCCACTTTCAACGTCATGATATCCGTACTAGGCCTCACTAACTCAAAATAAGAAATATCTGTAACACCACCTAAGGACACCACCGCTTCATAAGGCACATTATCAGCTCCCGTGAACTCGCTATAATTTGTCCAGACCGTGCTCTCATTTCCATCTATCAGATGGAGAACCGTCGCTCGTCCACCTGTAACAGAATTGTTTAGATCTATACTCCAAATACTCTTATCTATCGGCCAACGTACGCACACATCGACGTCACGACTTTCTGAAACTGCACCATATTCGTTCTCTATGAAAATCTCGAAGTCTTCATCTCTGTCTATTTCTCGACTCATATTCACTGTGATAACTTGCGACATTTGTCCAGCTGGTATTACATACCCTTCTTTCGCTCCGATAAAAATCGACGAATTCGATCTTACATAAAATCTCACATCATGGGCCAACGCCCTTTCCAAACCTACATTCACATCAAATGCAGAAGCGTTCGAACGCACAGATGGAACCTCTTCAAAAAACAAACGCGTATCGCAATCCCAAATGGCCACGTTACAAACAGCATCGCTATACCCCACATTTCCCCCACATGCCTTAACCACCAAAGACAGTTGCTTATCAGCGGAATATCCCTCTATATCCTCCACATACACCACGACCATCGTACTGTCATGCCCAGCCGGAATGGAAAGCGTTTTCTCCACAGTAAAATCCACTCCTTCCACTGCAGACTCTCCAAACACATCCAAGATTATCTCCACATCCTCCAACAACGGCTGAGATAAACGCAAAGGTATCAACAAAAACTTATCCGTTTCTGCCACTCCATAAGATGTAGCCCCGAAAAAAAGCGTCACATCATCATCCCGTAAATTAACCAATATATTACTAGAGGAAGTTAAGGAATATCCGCCTTGAACCTCTGTCACCTCAAGCACTAGCGTCCGGATCAGGTCACTCGTATTATTATCCAGTAATTCCAACTCGACATAAGCGGTGTCCAATGTATTATTCAGTTCCAACTCTTGAACTCGCCACGAATAATCCACCCCTTCCACTGCCGTCCCTCCTACTTGTTCCACTTTGAAATGAACATTCCCGAGAGGAGTCCCTTGCAACACGAGAGGGAAACGAATCATCTCGTCCCGCTCGTTCACATCCGTCTCTCGATTCACAAATACCACGGCCGATTGACTCTCATCGTCTACTACGTTTATCCGACAACGAGATGAATTTAAGACTTGCTCTCCTCCGACCTCAATGATACGCAATTCTAAATAACGTCCAGGATCAACTTTCTGATTATCTATCAATTCCAACTCTACGAACGCCAAGCTATCACCCGCCGTTACTCGAATCTCTTTGTCTCGCAACAAATAATCAGTACCTTCTATCATATTATTCTCCAAAACAATTTCCAAGGCTACCGTGAAATCCGAAGATGCAGAAGCAGACAGGTGCAACCCTACCTGCACGACACCACCATTTTCCATCTCTGTCATTTCCTCTTCTAAAAAACTCACATTGACAGGATTGCCCGGAATCTCACTTCCTCCCTCTAACACAGAATCCTCATTTCCACCTCCACCACAAGCTCCACATAAAAATATGCAACCAAGCAAAAAATATAAACACGTTTTCATTTCATTTCTAAAATTAGTTCATTCACTTACGTTTACCCTAAACCGACATGACACATTCTGATTATCTTCGTTTGAAGCTCGCACAAGAATCATCGAATGCCCTCCGCCAACTCCTCTCAACACCAAATAATTTCCACTAATTCTTGCCGCACAAACTTTCTCATCAGAACTTTCAACCTCATAAACCAACAGATCTCCATGTGCGTCTTGAAAATAATCCTCTAACAAGACTCGTTGTTCCTTGCCGTTCTCCAAAGACATGTCCGCCATTTGTTGTACCAACTGTGGCACCGTAATCATGCGCCGCACCTCATAAGGAAACCCGACCTTCGTAACTGCTCCATACTCATCCTCCACGCACAATTCCATTTGTCGTACCCCGTCCGTCGCATCCCCATAATCAGGTGCAAAAAACAATTCCAGATTCTCTCCCTCACTCGTAAGCGTCACCCACTCCAAATTCTCCACAAGCCGGGCTGTCCAAGCATGTCCCTCTCGATCTGTCACACGAAAAGGCAATTCAAACGTCGATGTCTCATCCAAAAACACATTACCTTCCCACAATCTTTCCACCTCGGGAGCCGCATTATACTCTACCAACTTCTCCACCATCGCAGGCTCAGAAGCGTTACCCCAACGATCATATCCCGTCAACATGAAGCGATACATTATCCCCAAACGCAAACCTCTCACTGTGTCGCACACCACATCCCCCGCCTCTTTCATCGTCACAGATATCGTTTTCTCTCCACCTGGCAACACCGCATCCACAGCTTCCCAAGTCAACTGATAACGAAATGCGCTTCCATCCTCCTCATCTGCAGTCACAGTCCATTTCAGCACGGCGCAATCATTATAAGCTACGGCATCTATCTTCTCCACGGCATCTGGCCCAGATGAATTCTGCGGACGCAAAGCCATCGCAGCATCCACATACCCTACTCCTAACAGTCCTTCCATCGAGGGGTTATAATCATAAAGTTCCGGATGTGTACTACCCAGCAATAACTCCTTCAAATCATCAACAGTAAACCCCACTCCTTGGTGCCTCGACAAAATCAAAGCCGCAACGCCGCTCACGTGAGGAGCCGCCATTGAAGTCCCATTCTGCCAAGAATAACTGTTGCCCACATCCGTGCTCAAAACAGCCGCTGTGCTCTGATACAATCCGGGAGTCAAATAAAAATTTCCACCGGGAGCCGCTATGTCCACCCAATCACCATAATTCGCATAATTCGCCCATTTCAAGTCGGGCCCGAAAGCCGTCGCCGCAATCACCCTCTCATAACGCGCCGGGTAACAATCAAACGGCACGGGTAAGTCCTCTTTCCCATTTGCAGCGGCAAAAACAATCAAGCCGCCGGCCATGGGACCGACTTGATTGCCATCCACGTCAATTCCCGCATTCTCTATAAAATAATCCATCGCCGTAATCTGGCTCTGATTATAATACTGATTCCAATCCCCATACGACCAACTGCATTGGGCTATGGAAGCCCCGTTATCTGCGGCATAGACAAAAGCGTCAAACAAATTCCCGACCATTGTCACATTTTTCTCTTCCAACATCTGACATGCCATGATTTGTACTCCTGGACTATACAACGTTCCTCCTGCTATACTGCCGACCCCCACTCCATTATCATTCACAGCAGCAATCGTTCCGGAAACGTGAGTTCCGTGTAACATGGGCTTTATATAAGCCTGCATCGTATGAAAATTGAACCCGTTTACATCATCCACATATCCATTACCGTCATTGTCAATTCCATCACCGGAAATCTCCCCCGGATTCACCCAAATATTCGCTCTCAAATCCTCGTGATTGATATCAACACCCTCATCGAGCACTGCCACGATTACGTTCCGGCTTCCCGTTTCATACGTCCACGCCTCAAACAGATTGACATCCGCTCCTGATACCGATGGCACCACTTGCCCCGTATTATGATAATGCCACTGCTCGGGCAACATCGGATCGTTGAACGGCATTCCTTCCGAAACCGCCATGGGAACGTCAATCTGCGCCGGGACTGTCAATGGAGCCACCCTCCGATAATCCACATGTGGGACAAAAATCTCCTCCACAATTTCCACTCCTGTCAACGACTCCAAATCCTCACATGCCGAACGGGTGGACACCTCTTCATCAAAATAAATGTCATACCACAAATGCAACCCCCACTTCCTATGCCGTTCCTCAAACTTTCCCGCCGGCGGAAAAGCGCGCTTCATCCGATAAGCGCCCAAGCTCCGCGCCACGGCATCCCACGCTGCGTCCCCGGTTTCCACAACGCCTCTCGACTCGTCGACCGTCAACGAACGGGCGGTGCTCTCAGACAACTTGACCCGCACCACTCCCTTTTGCGCCAAAATCTCTCCTGCGTTTTCCTCCGCAGCCACAGGGAACACCTCAAACTCGTCCCTGCACGATAGCAGGAAACACACAGCAAACAATAAACATACTAATCTCATAAAAATCCTTTTTGGTTAACAATATGACTCTTTAGTCTTTTATAAGAAAACACAGCGTTAACCAAAATAGGTGACAAAAAATAGTTAAAATATGCAAGCCTACTGTAAATATCCGACTTTCACAGGCGACCGCCCCCTCACTCCGCCTATACCTTCCTTTTTTCTGCCGTCAGCTCGAACACCGCTCCGTCATAGCACAAATCTGCGGACGGAAACACCGCCCTCGCCTGTTCCAGCAACGGTTTCGGGTCTGGGTAACGGGACGAGAAATGTCCCAACAACAAATGCTTTACCCCCGCCAACTGTGCCAAACGGGCGGCCTGCCCCGCCGTCGAATGAAACGTTTCCTTCGCCAAAGCCGCAAATTCGTCACCGTAAGTCGCCTCATGATACAACAAATCCACTCCCTTCACATAATCCGCAAACCGCTCCCGGAAAAGCGTGTCCGTCATATAAGCGTACGACCGGGCCGCCGGCGGGTCTGTCGTCAAACGGGCATTGGCCACCACCTCTCCTTCCGGGGTCACAAAATCCTCTCCCCTCTTCAAGCGGTGCATGAAAGCCACAGGCACACGAAAAGCTTCCGCCATGTCCTTCCTCACACTGCGTTCCCGCTCCTTCTCGGCAAACAGAAAGCCGCACACCGGCGCATCATACCGGTGCTTCAGCGGAAAAGCGCGAACAGTCACCACATTGTCCTCATAAATCAAAGCCGGCTCCCTCGTCAAAGAATGAAAAACCAAAGGATAATTCAACTTGCAATTCATCACCCGCAACTGGAACGTGACAATCTCCTCCAAACGCTTGTCACCATAGACATGCAACTCTCCCCGCCTTCCTTGCAAAGAAAAAGTGGAAATCAACCCCATCAGTCCGAAGAAATGATCCCCGTGCAAATGGGAGACAAACACATGGTTTATCTTGTTATACGGCACTTGAAACCTCCTCAGCTGCTGCTGAGTCCCCTCCCCACAGTCAATAAGAAAATACCGCTCAAGCACATTAAGCACTTGAGCGGCAGAGTTTCTTTGTAAAGTGGGCACGGCAGAGCCGCACCCCAATATTGTCAACTCAAACTTCATGAACGGAATTATTTTCCTTCTTGAGCCTCCAACTGATCCTTCAAGGCGGCCAAATCGGTGATGTCGCCCAACGTCGTCTTCTCCAACTTCTCCTTCACCTTCTTCACGGCCTTTTTCGTCGCATTGGCCTCTTCCTTTTTCTTAGAGTCCTCGACGGCCTTCTGCTCGTCCTCGAACACGCGGGAATGCGACAAGATAATCCGCTTGGCGCCCTTGTTGAACTCGATGACCTTGAAGGGCAACTTCTCGTCCACCTTAGCCTGCGTCCCGTCCTCCTTCACCAAATGACGCGGAGTGGCGAAACCTTCCACGCCATAAGGCAAAGCGATAACCGCGCCTTTGTCGAAAATCTCCGTGATCGTGCCCTCGTGAATGGAGCCCACAGTGAAAATCGTCTCGAACACATCCCACGGATTCTCCTCCAATTGCTTGTGTCCCAAACTCAGACGACGATTCTCCTTGTCTATCTCCAACACCACCACGTCAATCTCCGCTCCGATTTGAGTAAACTCGGCCGGATGTTTCACTTTCTTCGTCCACGACAAATCGGAAATGTGAATCAAACCGTCCACGCCTTCCTCTATCTCCACGAACACGCCGAAATTCGTGAAATTCCGGACGATGGCCTTGTGCTTCGTGCCCACGGCATACTTCTCCTCGATATTCTGCCACGGATCCGGCTTAAGCTGCTTGATTCCCAAAGACATCTTGCGCTCCTCCCGGTCCAACGTCAGAATCACGGCCTCCACCTCGTCGCCCACCTTCATGAAATCCTGCGCCGAACGCAAATGTTGGGACCACGACATCTCCGAAACGTGAATCAAACCTTCCACGCCCGGGGCGATCTCCACGAACGCGCCGTAATCGGCCATCACGACCACCTTGCCCTTCACGCGGTCGCCCACCTTCAGGTTCGGATCCAAAGCGTCCCAAGGATGCGGAGTCAATTGCTTCAACCCCAAAGCGATGCGCTTCTTCTCGTCGTCGAAGTCGAGAATCACCACGTTCAACTTCTGATCCAACTGCACAATCTCGCTCGGATGGTTCACGCGGCCCCACGAAAGATCCGTGATGTGAATCAAGCCGTCCACGCCGCCCAAATCGATGAACACCCCGTAAGAGGTGATATTCTTGACGGTTCCCTCGAGAACCTGGCCTTTTTCCAACTTCGATATGATGTCCTTCTTTTGCTGCTCGAGCTCCGCCTCGATAAGAGCCTTGTGGGACACCACCACGTTCTTGAACTCTTGGTTGATCTTGACAACCTTGAACTCCATCGTCTTGCCGACATACATGTCATAGTCGCGTATCGGCTTCACGTCAATCTGCGAGCCCGGCAAGAACGCCTCGATGCCGAACACGTCGACAATCATACCGCCCTTCGTGCGGCATTTCACATAACCCTTGATAATCTCGTCGTTCTCCAACGCGGCGTTGATGCGGTCCCAGCTGCGCAGCGCGCGCGCCTTCTTGTGCGAAAGCGTCAGCTGGCCCTTGCGGTCCTCCTGGGCCTCCACATAAACCTCCACCTTGTCGCCCACCTTCAAGTCCGTGTTGTAACGGAACTCTCCCAAAGGAATCACGCCGTCCGACTTCGAGCCGATGTTCACCACCACCTCGCGCTTGTTCATCGCGATGACCGTGCCTTCCACCACCTCTTTCTCGCCTATCGAGGAAAGCGTGCCCTCGTATTTCTTCATCAGTTCCTCTTTCTCCGACGCGGGAACCACCTCGTCGTTCTCATAGGCCTCCCAATCGAAATTGTCGTCGGCCTCCTTGCTCGCCGTCTCCACGGCAACCGGTTTTACTTCTTCTTCTGCCATAATAAAAATAATGATTACTTACTTTCTAATAAATTAGACATTATGTTACCTAAAACACGGGCGCGAAAATACAAATAAATATTTAACACACAACCTCCCGGACCGATTATTTTAACCGCTCCGGCCTACTCCTCCAGCAAATCGGGACGCAGGCGGCGGGTGCGCTCCCAAGACTGCCTCTCCTGCCACTCGTCGATCAAGGCGTGATTCCCCGACAGCAGCACCTCCGGCACCCGCCACCCGTTGAACTCCGCCGGGCGCGTGTACACGGGGGGAGCCAGCAGATTGTCCTGGAACGAGTCGCTCAACGCCGACGTCTCGTCGCCCATCGCCCCCGGCAACAAGCGCACAATCGCGTCGGTCATCACGCACGCGGGCAACTCCCCTCCCGTCAGCACGTAGTCGCCCACCGAAATCTCCCGCGTCACGAGATGGTCGCGCACCCTCTGGTCCACCCCCTTGTAGTGCCCGCAAAGAATCATGATGTTCTCCTTCAGCGACAACTCGTTGGCCATCCGCTGGGTGAACGTGGGCGCGTCCGGGGCCGTGTAAATAATCTCGTCATAAGGGCGCCGCGCCTTCAACTCGTTGATGCAATCGAACACCGGCTGCACCGTCATCACCAGCCCCGCGTCGCCGCCGAACGAGTAATCGTCCACTTTCCGGTGCTTGTCCTTCGACCAGTCCCGGATATTGTGGACATGTATCTCCACGACCCCCTTCTCCCTCGCCCGCTTGATGATGGAATGGCTCAAGGGACTTTCCAACAGTTCCGGCACCACGCTCAAAATATCTATCCGCATACCTTACATTTTCCTTTTGGTTATCGCCTGCAAAGGTAGCAAAAAACAGCGGCAGCGGCAACCCCCTTTTCCGCCCGGCCCGCGCGTTCACAATTATTATCACGGCGGCTCAAAAATTTAACTCCGGTTAACACATCCCCTTTTCCCCGCGCCATGCCACCGCCCTGCCAAAGGCACGCAAGCACCAAATAATTAGCAGTCAAACTGTTAATCACCTGCGTGAGCAAGTGAGGAGCAAGTGACTTTCAGATGACGAGCAGATGAGTAACGCCGGGGAAAAAGCTCCCAAGCCTCCGCACGAATAGGTTAAAATTAGCAATCAAAGCACAACAAGACCTCCGGACGGAGACAAAAGAACCGGCCTCAAGCGAAGCCGGTTCCCCAACAATATATGATTAACCACAGAAAGAGTCGCCCCCGTCCCCCCGCCATTCCCCGCACGCTCCGCGAAGCTACGCAAGAATCGCTTGCGTTTCATTACATTCCGGTTAAGTTTTTGTTGCGTTCCGGCCCGCGGGGACGGAAGGCGGCGACCGCGGCGGAACGTTATCGGCCCGCGGCCTTCCCCGCCGGCTTGGGGGCCAGGTTCCTCGGGCGCAGGCTGTAGTCCTGAACGCCGAACTCCGGCTTGTCCAATATCGAAGCGGGGAACACCTCCTCCGCGCCGGGCGCGAGGCGTATCAGGCGCTCGAGCAGGGCGGCGTACTCCTGGTGGATGGAGGCGTCCTGGCGGTCGTCGTCGTTGTAGGCGATGTACTGCATGTAGGAGGCGCAGCGGGAAAGCCAGGAGAGGGGCGTGTCCTCCCGCCAGCAGGCGGAGCGGACGGTGTAGCGGAACTGGTCGATGAAGGCCTGGCGGTCGACGAGCGTGTCGGCCATGGCCTCGCGGATGGCGGCGTCGGCCGCGTCATAGTCCCGCTCCCGCACGAGGGCGTCGATGCGGGCCATGCGGAGGTTCAGCCGCTTGCCCTCGAAGTCGGGCAGCGAGTCCAGCAGCGCCTCCGGGGCGTGGCGCGTCTCGGCGCGCAGCTTGGCGTCGACCCGTTCCTTGCCCACCTCCTCCGCGAAGCGGGCGTAGTTCTCCGCCATCTCCCGGAAGTAAGGGTTGTCCGTCCCGGATATGTTCGCCTCGTAGAGCGCCCAGACGTCCGGCTCCGTCAAGGAGGCCCCGCCTTCCGTCAACCGCGCGAAGGCCTCGGCGACGCCGTCCCTGTCGCACACGGAGGCGGCGTAGCGGATGTAGTTCTCCAGGAATTCCCTGTCGGACCGTCCCGCGGCGAATCCCTCCAGGAGGTAGCCGAAGCGGGTCTCGGGGCGCAGGGCGTTCTCGCCCGTGGCGAGGAATTGCTCGGCCGACTGGCGGGAGCCGCTGCGGTGCACGGCCTCGTCCGTCTCCGGGTCGGCGAAGACGTAGGCGGGGTAGGAGCGCACCCCGTAGCGTTCGGCCAGCTCCACGCCCTCGCCCCGCTCGGCGTCGATTTTCACGCAGACGAAGTGCTCGTTGTAGAAGTCGCCGACGAACGAGAGGGGGAAGACCTCCTCGGCCATGTGGAGGCAGGGGCCGCACCACCGGGTGTAGAAGTCGGCGAAGACCAGTTTGCCTTCCTCGGCGGCGACCCGGCAGGCCTCCTGCCAGGTGCCGCGGAAGAACCGGATGCCCCGGTTCCCGTCCGCGCGGGCGGACGGGGCCAAACTCAACACGATGAGAAATGTCAATAGCAGTCTCATGTCCGTTCTCATTTATGGTTCAATATCCCGGGTTCTCCACGCAGGCCGGGTTGGCCTCCGTCTCGCCGGAGGGGATGTTGTAAATCTTGTGGTACTCCAGTTCCTGGAGGAAGGCGTCGGCGAAGCTCTCTCCGGCCTCCAGTTCCTCCTGATAGTCCTCGGCGAGGGTCTCGTTCATTTCCAGCAGGCGGTCGAACCGCTGCACGGCGAACCACTCGTGCCAGTTCTCGAAAGCCATCTCTATCCACCACTCGCGGAATATCTCGTCCATCAGCTCGTCCTGCGTGGCGGGCTCCGTCACGTCGGTGTTGCCGCCCCGGAGGCGCAATTCGCGGACGGGGGCCCACGCCTCGGAGATGGAGGCTCCCGTGCGGGCCAGGCACTCGGCCTTGATGAGATAGAGTTCCGCCGTCCGCATGAAGATGACGGGGACGGCCTCGCCGGCGGGGTACATTTTCGAGGCGACGCGCACGCGGTAGGTGGAGTCGCTGTACGTGAAGTCCACCTCGCTCGTCACGAGGTCCTTGCGGGCGTCGCCCTCGATGAGGTCCATGTAGGTGTCGGTGGGCCCCCAGTTCCCGTTGCTGAACGCCCGGGCCGGATAGTAGGACATGAGCGACTCCTCGTCGGAGCCGAAGGCCCGGCAGAAGATGACCTCGGAACAGGTCTCCGCGTTGGTGAACACGTCGAGGTAGCTTCCCGCCAGGGGGTTGGCCGAGGTGATGGCCTCGTTGACGGCGGCCAGGGCGTTCCCGTAGTCCCCCTGGTAGAAGTAGGCCACGGCCCTGAGGGCCTTGGAGGCCTGGAGGGAGGCCTGCGTGGGGGCGGAGTATTGGGGCGCCAGGCTGTCGGCGATGTCGAGGTGGCGGAATATCTCCGCGTAGCTCTCGCTCACCGTGGCGCGGGCCTTCTCGCCGTTGGCGATGGCGGGCAGCTCGTCGCGGATGAGCACGCCGTAGGTGCTCGTCGTGTCCCAGTACTGGCCGAACTGGCGCAGGAGCCGGAAATAGGCCAGCCCTTGGAGGAAGTGGCACTCGCCGATAATCTCGTCCTTGCGCCCCTCCTCGAAGTCGCTCTCGGCGATGCCGTCGAGGGCGGTCAGCAGGTAGTTGACGTTCTTGATGACGTTGTAATCGCACTCCCACTCGTCGTCGCCGAACGAGCTGTATGTCAGCGTGGGCAGGTAACGCTCGGAATAGTAAATCGTGTTGCCGGAGGTGACGCAACTGGCGCGCAGCATGGCTCCGGCCTGGAAGGCACCGCTCGTGGTGGTGAACAGGTAATTGATACTCGTGGATGGCAGGTAGGAGTAGCAGCCGTTCAAGGCCAGTTCCGCCATGTCGGGCGTGGTGATGGCCCCCTCGAGGTCCAGCTCGTACATGGGGTCGAAGTCCAGCACGTCCACCACTTGGCAGCGGACGAGGCCTATCATTACCAACAGGATGAATAATGTCTTTCTCATAACCGTACTTTTTTAGAAGTTCAACTTAACACCGAAAGAGAATGTGCGCGAGGAGGGATAGCTCCATCCCTCGTAGTTCGAGCCGTAGTTGGACGAGGCCGAGCCTATCGTGCTCGGGTCCAAACCGGGATACTTCGTGATGACGAAGAGGTTGGAGGCGGCGAAGAAGAGTTGCCCCGACCGCAGGTATTTGCCGCCCCACAACTCGGGCAGGTCGTAGGTGAGCCTCAATTCCTGCAAGCGGAAGTTGGAGGCGTCGTGCAGCTCGATGGACGTCAGGTCGTAAGTGCCGTCGCCGATGTACATGGCGGGCAGGGTGGCGTCCGTGTTGTCCGGCGTCCAGCGGTTGTAGAGGTTGTAGTCCACGAGGCCCGTCAATTGGCTCGGCAGGTTCTGCAGGGTCTTCTGGTAGTACTTCTCGCCGCCGATTTGGAAGCCGAAATGGGTATAGAGGCTCCAGCGCTTGTAGTTGAGCGTCGAGGTCAGGCCGCCCGTCACGTCGGCCTCCGGGGAGCCGATAATCACGCGGTCGCCGTTGTCGACGTAGCCGTTGCCGTCCACGTCGCGCAGCCACAGGTGGCCCGGCTTGTCGGAGCTGCTGTTGTAGACGGTGGCCTCCCCCGTCGCCACGGCCTGGGCGTCCAGCTCGTCGATTGTGGCCTGGTCGGGATAAAGCCCCTCGTACTCATAGCCGAAGAAGGCACCCATGGCGTATCCCTCCGCCAGCACTTGGTTGCCGCTCCCCTGCACGGTGATTCCCATGCCGTTCTCGATGGCCCCTTCTTCCACGAGGTGCGTCACCTTGTTCGAGTTGTGCGCCAGGTTCAGCCCCAGCTCCAGTCCTTTTGGTTGCGGAGCAGGTTGGCCCGCAGCGAAAGCTCGATGCCCTGGTTTCTCACCGAGCCCACGTTCCGCGGCACGGTGCCCACGGCCAGGCTCGAGGGCGGGGTGTAGTCCCAAATCAAGTCCTCCGTGTTCTTCCGGTACCAGGCGATGCTGCCGCTCAGCGCGGAATTCAGCACGGAGAAGTCCAGGCCCAGGTCGTACTGCACGGTGGTCTCCCACTTCAGGTCGCGGTTGCCCAGCTGGCTGTGCACGATGGCCGGACTGCCGAGGTAGCTGTCCGTCTCGTAGAGGTCCTTGTTGGCGTGCGAGCCGAGGTCGAAGTTCTGCACGCCGGTCTTCCCGACGCTGAACTTGATTTTCATGTCGTCGAGGAACCTCACCCCGCTCATGAATCCCTCGTCGCTGATACGCCAGACCACGGCGCCCGAGGGGAAGAATCCGAAGCGGTTGTTGGACCCGAAGGCCGACGAGCCGTCGTAACGGGCGGTGAAGGTGAAAAGATAGCGCCCCATGAGCTGGTAGTTCACCCGCACGAACGACGACTGCAACCCGTATTCCGTGCCGCCGCCGTAGCTGGTGTAGTAATCCGTGGCGTTGCCGATGCCCGTCAATATCTCGTCCATGGGATAGTTCTCCATGTAGAGGCTCATGTACCGTTCCCTCGTGTGCTCGAAGGATATACCGACCACGGCGTCCAGCGAGTGGATGTCCTTGATGGTCCCCTTGTAGGACAGGGTATTGTCCCACACCGTGCCGAACGAGCGGCTGCTCGACTCGTAACCCGACCCCTCCTCGTCGCTTGTCAAATAGGTCGGGGTGTAGCCCTCGCCGTAAGACATGCTCTGATTCAATGCGATGGAGGTTTTGAACTTCAGCCCTTTCCAGATGTCCAGCTCCAGCCAGGAGGTGGAGAGAATGCCGAAGTTGTCGCTGTACGAGCGGTCGTTGTTGCTCGCCACGGGATTGTACGAGCGTCCGTCGTAGAAATACTCCCCGTCCTCGTCGTAAATCGGATAGTCCGGGCGGAAGCCGATGGCCGTGTAGAGGGAAGTCCCCGCGTAGCTGATGTCCGTGTAGCCGATGGTGGTCGAAGTCCCGAAACGCAGGAAGTCGGTGATGTCGTAATCCAAATTGATGCGCCCGTTGTAGCGAGTGTACTCGTCATGCTCGATCATCCCCGAATAATCCATCACACCCAGCGAGATATAGTACGTCGACCGCTTCTCGCCGCCGCGCACGGACAGCGTCACGTCGTGGCGTTCCGCCGGGCGGTATATCTCCTCGTACCAGTTCGTGTTGCCGTCGTAGAACACCGTGCTCTCGTCGTTGATGATGTCGTTGGCCGTCTCGTTCGAGGGGTCCACCTCCAGCGTGTTCTCCGCCACATAGCGCACGAACTCCTTCCATTCTTCGGTCTCCAGCACGTCGAAGTTCTTCCGGCGCACATCGACATTATAGGTATAAGAGGCGTCTATCGTGGGCTTGCCGCTCGTCCCCCGCTTCGTGGTGACGATGACCACGCCATTGGCTCCCCGGCTTCCGTAAATGGCCGCCGCCGAGGCGTCCTTCAGCACGTCCATCGACGCGATGTCCGAGGGGGCTATCGTGTTCAGCACGCCGGTGCTTTAGGCAATTCAGTCTGGCGTTCCTCACGCCGTTGTAAAGGAAATTCCGCAACGCGTTGCCCGTGGCGAACGCCGCCCGCCCCTCCCACAAGGCGACAAGCACCCGCTACACCACATCCTCCGCGTCCTCCCACACTTTCACATAATCAAAGGAAAAACGCACCAACGCCCGGTAATACGCCCGAAACAGCTCCTCGTAAGCCCTCTCGTCCTTCGCGTTCAACCGCCGTAAAAAAGTATCTCGTTCCACTGCATGGTTTGGTCAATTTATGTGAGACTAAGATACACCTACATTCATCATCCCGACAATTTTCCAAACCTCCGCCTTCTGACACAACCCTTGCAAAATCCGTTCCAAACCCTCCCTTTCCCCCGACGTTCCTGCCGGCGGCCCCCCGTCCGTCCCGCCTCTCCCCGCCACACGGACTCACACTATTTCACGTCTTTTATTGATAGCAGCCCGAAAGTTTCACACCGGTTAACACACGGGCATTTCCGACGCCCCCTCCCGCCCCCGTCCAAGCCGTGACATACCGCTATTTGTTAGCACATAAACCCAAATCGGTCATTAGGATTTCTCACTGCCATACAACACTGAGAAATCCTAATGACCGATTTGGGTTTATGTAATTTGTTTGTTGTCAGTCATAAAAATACAGAAAATATTCCATTCCCACAACTTTTTCCAAGAATTTCTTATACCGAACTCACGTTGACGCAAGTATGGCCCGGCCCCGAAGCGACCACGCCGCAGGGGCGCACCCGTCTCCTTCCTTCCCCGACACGACGGCACGCCCTTCCCCGCACGCTCCCGACGGAAAGCGCACAAAAAAAGGCTGTGCCGAAATGGCCAGCCATACCCCTCCGGCGGCCCTGCCGCCACCTCCCCACCCTTAGGCAAGGAGTCGCGGAGCAATGATATCCACCCCAATACCTTTGCTTCGCGACTCTCCCTTCAAAGGAAAGGGAGCCCCCCGAGGGGGAGAGAGAGCATGAACGACCATTTCGGCACAGTTCAGAAACAAAACAGACGCGCGAACACTTATTTCAAATAATCCTCGAAATAATTGGTCACTTTCTGCATCAGGTGGATGCGGTCGCGCCCGAGGACGTTGTGCTCCGCCCGGGGATAGGGGAAGTAGTCCACCTGCACGTTGTTTTTCACGCACTCGCGCACGAAACTGAAGGAGTGCTCCAGCACCACGACGGGGTCGATGACCCCTTGGCAGATGAGCAGCTTGCCCCGCAGGTCCTTGGCCTTGTTGATGAGGCTCGTCTTGGCGTATCCCTCGGGGTTCTCCTGCGGGGTGTCCATGTAACGCTCGCCATACATGACCTCGTACCATTTCCAGTCGATGACCGGACCGCCGGCCACGGCCACCTTGTAGATGTCGGGATAGTTGGTGATGAGCGAGATGGTCATGAACCCGCCGTAGCTCCAACCGTGGACTCCGATGCGGTCGGCGTCCACCCAGGGCTGCGACTTCAGGAACTCGATGCCTTTCACCTGGTCGCGCATTTCCTGCTGGCCGCACTGGCGGTGGATGATGTCCTCAAAGGCCTTGCCGCGGTTGGGCGTGCCGTGGTTGTCCATGACAAAGACCACGTAGCCGTGCTGGGCCATGTACATTTCCCACAGGGAGAAGCTGGCCTTCCATGAGTCGCGCACGAGCTGCGCGTGCGGTCCGCCGTAGACGTAATGGATGACGGGATATTTCTTGGCGGGGTCGAAGTCCGCGGGCTTGATGAGGCGGTAGTAGAGGTCGCTGCCGTCGTCGGCCTTGATGGAGCCCAGCTCCACGGTGCCGAAGTTATAGTCGCGGGTGGGGTCTTCCACTTCCTGCACGCGGCGGGCCTGCTTTCCGGCGGCGGTCCGCACGTCCAAGACACGGGGCACGTTGAGGCTGCTGAAGTTGTCGGTGAAGTAGGTGCACGCGTCGTTAAGGGCCACGGTGTGCCACCCTTCGTCCGGCGTGAGCCGGGCCGTCTTGCCGCTCTTCACTTCAACCCGGAACAGATGGTTCTCCACGGGAGAGACCTCCGCGGAAGTGTAGTAGACGTATTTCCCCGCAGGATCCATGCCCGCATAGGCCACGTCGGCGTCCACGTCGGTCAACCGCTTAAGCAGCCGCCCGTCCACGTCGTAAAGATAAAGGCTGTGGTAACCGTCGCGGTTGTTGGTCTCGTAGATGAATTGGCGGGGGTTGTTCTTCATGAACACGAGGGGGAATTGAGGCTCCACGTATGTGTCGGAGGTCTCCTCGAAAAGCGAGGCCGTCTGCCGACCGGTGGAAGCGTCGTAACGGTTCAGGCGCATGTGGTCCTGTCCCCGGTTGAGCACTTGCACGTAAATCTCGTCGGAAGCGGGCGCCCATGTGATTGCCGTAAGGTATTGCTCGCGCCCGAAGTCCGTGACGTCGAGGTAAACGACACGGGTGGAAGCCATGTCGTAAACGCCGAGGCTCACCTGCTCGGACTTCATCCCCGCCATCGGATATTTAATCATGTCGGCGTGGCCCGTGCGGCTGGTGATGTTGAAAAGGGGAAAATCGGTCACTTCCCTCTGGTCCTTGCGGTAGAAGGCGAGTTTTTTCCCGTCGGGCGACCAGAAAATGCCGGTCGTGATGCCGAACTCGTTGCGGCTGGCGAACTGGCCGCAGACGATGGCCTTGTCTTTTTCGTCCGTCACGGCATAGGAGTTTCCCCGCGCGTCAACATAATAAAGATTGTTTTCCAACGTGTAGGCGTAAGCGTTGGCTCCCTTGGAATAGGTCATGTTCGCCGCTCCTTTGGGGAAGGAAAATGTGTCTTTCACAACTTTTTCCCGCATGTCGATGTGGTAAGCCTTTCCCTGGCGGAGGATGGCCACCGTGTTGTCGTCCACCCACTCGAAATTGGGAAAGCCTTTCAGCGTCGTCCCCAACAATTGATTCAGTTCACCGACAGAGAGCAGCAACCGTTTCTCTCCTCCGGCAGCGGGCTCGCTTGTCAGTCCGTCCGTCTCTATGAACGTCAGATTCTCACTGTTCGGCTGCCAGGCGGTATATTTCACCCGGGGGTACAAATGATATCCCACAACGGCCTCTTCCATAGTCAGCACTTTGTCTTGAGCGCCGACACTCCATGCCAGGCTCAATCCCAGCACGGTCGATAACACTTTCTTCATCTTCATCTCTTTTTATTCCTGTTTTTCATTATTTTGAATGTATCTTGATCTTCCAAAACGGGAAAAGCGCGACGGAATTCCCGCAGTTCCTCGATATTGACCTCCACTTGGCGCGTCTCGTCCGCATACGGGTTGCAATAGCTTATCACCTCGCCTTTGGGAGAAATCACCGAAGAGTCGCCGGCGTAGTGCACGCCCCTTCCGTCGTCGCCCACACAGTTCACGCCCACCACGTAACACTGGTTCTCAATGGCCCTGGCCTTCAAGAGTGTCTGCCACACACTCCGGCGAGCCTGAGGCCAGTTGGCGACATAAACAGCGATGTCGTATCCGCTCACGTTGCGGCTCCACACGGGAAACCGCAAGTCGTAGCAAATGAAGGGGGCGAAGCGCGCGCCCTTGTAGTCGAAGACGAGTTGTTGCTGGCCCGCCACGAAATGCTTGTTTTCCCCTCCCATCGTAAAGCGATGACGCTTGTCGTAGGTCAGCGTTTCCCCGGAAGGAAAAACGGCCAGCAACCGATTGTAGAAATGCCTGCCCACGCAAAAGACGGTGGAGCCGATGACCAAAGCCTGCTTGTTTTCCGCCCAGACCTGCATACGTTGGCACACGTTATCGTACTGACTTGCGATTTTTTCCTTGCCTTCCATGGAAAAACCGGATGAAAACATCTCTGGCAAGACAATCACATCCGCCTTGTCTATCTTCAACAAACGGGCGTCGAAAGCCATAAGATTGCCCGTAACGTCTTCCCATATCAACGGTGCTTGTACAATAGCTATATTCATGATTCTGCTTTAATTAAAAATTATTCTCCTGCCGAAAAGTTCTGCGGATGCCGGGGATGGACGTCCCGGTACGTGGACATGATGTATTTCAAATCGGCCTCGAGGTCGTCGGTCGGGATGAAGCGAGGTCCCCACGTGCAAAACTTGTCTTTATAATCAATGCGCCCCAAATACACGGGCACGCCGGCCTCCCTTGCGATAACAAGAAAACCCTTTTTCCATTTTTTCCTTTTTTTCCGACTCCCTTCGGGCGTAATTGTCAAATACATCATATCCCTTTCCTTGAACTCCCGAACCATCCGTTCCACAAGATGATTTTCCCGGTTGCCCCTGTCCACCGGTATCGCGCCCAACGCTTTAAGCAAATATCCCAAAGGGAAAAAGAAGAACTCTTTCTTAATCATGATTGTCGTCGGAATGCCCTGACTCATGTAAGTCAGTTTGCCCCAAACGAAATCCATAATCGAAGTGTGGGGGACGGATATCACCACCGCTTTCTTGTCCGCCGGCAATTCACCATGAATAGTCCATCCACACAGTTTTAATATGAAACGCGCTATATACTTCATCCGATATACATTTCCATAAATCCGGTCAAAGTTAGCATTATTTCTTGAATATACGCACACACCCAAAAAAAGGTGGCATTTTTCCACATGCCACCTTTTTGAATCTCAGTCTAATGTCACAAAATATTTATCTTCCTTTTCTCCGCACCCAAATCAAGATTCCACAACCGACAAGCAAGACAGGCAACACCAGCACAAGGGACCATTTCATGATTCCGGCTCCAGTTCCTCCAATGTAAATGTCCCTGTCCGGCATGGGCGGACGGCGCACGTCAATGGGCACCTCGTTGTCCGACAGCCAGAAGAACCCGCCCGTGATAATCGAGAAGTTGGAGGCGTTAATTCCCCGGCGGCCTCCCATCAACTCGCCATTGCTGATGCAGTCGGCGTCGCCCGAGAGGATTATCCGCTGCTCTTTCCCGTTGATTTCGCGGGACAAGGCCACCATTGTCGGATAGGACTGCTCCACCTCCCCTATCGCCGGGTTAAGGCGTATCGTGTCGTCGACAAAGTCCGTCGTTTCCAGCTCGTTCCAACTGCCCACCGTGTCGCTCTTGAACAGTTCCGTCACCTTGTAGCCCTTGTCCTCAATTTGACGCAGACCCGTCACACCTTGAGAGGCAATCACTTGCTCACGACGGTACATTGTTCCGAAATCATAAGCGATGGAGTCGGCCTCCGGTGTCGGACGAGAAACAATCACGTCCGCCTGCAGGTTGCTGTCCTGTTTCACCAACTGCCCCTCCATCAGCTCGAAGCCGAACTTGGCGAACAACGGGTTCATGGTCTCCCGGCGTTTCGGCTCCCCAAGAATGAAAAGGTTGCCCCCGCGGTCTACATATTGCTGCAACACGGCATTCTCCGCTTCGGTGAGCGGTTCCCGGCTCTCGGCAATCACCATGATGTTGATGTCGTCGCGCACCGGCTTGTCAAGCGTCACGTACTCCACGTCGAAGCCCTGGTTCATCAAGGCGTAGCGGAATTTCTTGTCGTTGGCGAACGAGCTGTAGTCGCGGTCCTTGTCATGGTTGTAGTTCCGCTCACCGTGGCCCGTGAGGAAGCCCACCACTGGCAATTTCATAATCATCCGCTTGAAAGCCGCGGATATCTCCCGCTCGCTCGGGAATCGCTCCATGTCGTTGTAAATACGCAGCCACGCCTTCTCCCCGTTCTCACGAACGATTTGGCGGACAAAGGTGTTGCCCTCCCCGGACAAGTCTATTTTCGCCCGGATTTCCTCCGGCCTCATAAATTTGTTCGTGTCGAGGTCATAAATCTTGCAGACCTCCACCATCTTTTCCCGCAGCGTTTTCCCCGGATAACGCTCGTCAAGCCGAGGGTTGGCGCAGGTGTCGTAGTAATACACATACTTCAGTTTCATGTCAGGCTTGAAACGCAAATATTGCTCGAAACGTTCCTCGTCCGGTTTCAAAAAGTAGCCCGCGGCAAACCACGCTCCTTGCGGATCGAGGATATTGATATAACTCGTGATGGTCAAATCCCCGTCCAACCGGGCCACAATCTCTTGGCTATTCGGAGTCAGCGTGTTCATTTTTGTCGCCGTGGCGTCATAATAAGCCTTCATCGTGGGCATGGACGAGAAGTAGCCTATCAGACAGGCGATGACAATCACCACAAGGTTACGCCCCAGCGTCACCGAGAAACGGATTTTCTGACGCACGGCGTTCAGACGGATAATCGTCAACGCCAAGAACAAGCATATCACCACAATAAAATAAAGAACATCCTCGCTGCATATCATCCCGCTTATGAACGTGTTGCTGCGGCCACCCATGGCCAACCAATAAGTGATGTCCCGGACAAAATCAATCTCTTGCCCCCAGCCACCGACCATGTCCAGCAACATCAGCACGATCAGCGTGCCTATGGCCGCGACTATCTGATACGAGGTCAGGCTCGACATGAACACGCCTATCGCGGCGTAAGCGCAAAGCAACAGGTACAAGCCCAATATCCCCGTCAGCACAAGCGGCCAGTCAAAGTTCTCCACCGTGCACAACCCGCAAAGCCCCAGCAACACAAGCACCCCGATCATGATGGCCCCGTATATCATCATCGCAAAATATTTCCCGATGATAATCTGGAAATTGGTAATCGGCGAGGAGTAAAGCAACTTGATGGACCCGCTGCTCAACTCCCGGCTCACCACGCCCATCGTCAACAAAGGAATATAAAAATACAAGTACCCCTGCATGCCAGGAAACAAGCCGCCCCAAGGACTGGAGAACAAACTGTACGTGAGCGCATCGAGGCCATACCCCATCTCCTTGGCCGCCACAAAACCCTCAAACGAGCCTGTAAAAACAAGAGCGGACTGCACCGTGAACACCACAAGCAACAACCACGCCACCGGCGAGTAGAACAACATCTGAAGCTCCGTCCTCGCTATATTGTATATCATTTTAAACATAATCCTTATCTTATTTTTGTGTTTTCTTTGACAATTCCGCAAATATGTTGTCCAACGAGCTCTTCTCCACCCGAATCTCCGACAAACGCCATCCTCCGGCGGCGCTCGCCTTCACGATTTGGTCGATAACCTCCTGAGCGTCCGCAAAATGAATCCGGAACTTGCCGGGCCCCAACTCCTCCACTTTCTGAACCCCTTCCATCCTTGAAAAGACATCCGAAGCGGGAGCGTCCACAAACGACACGTACAAGGTGCTTGGCGTCACATAGTTGTCAAACTCCTCCACGGAACCCATGAACACCAAACGGCCCTCCTCGATCATCATGATGCTCTCACACACGGCCTGCACTTCCGTCAGTATGTGCGTCGAAAGAATCACCGTCCGCTCCTCGGCGATATCCTTGATCAGATGGCGTACCTCAACGATTTGGTTCGGGTCCAGACCGTTCGTCGGCTCGTCGAATATCACCAGTTCCGGCTTGTGAACAATCGCCTGCGCTATGCCGACGCGCTGCTGGTAACCCCCGGACAGGTTCTTGATCAGCCGTTTCCGGAAGTGCATGATTCCGCAACGCTCCATCACCTCCTCCACAGCGGGTGTCAACTTGTCGTCCGGCACCCACCGCAAACGGGCCGTGTGCGTGAGGTACTCCTCCACCGTCAAATCACCGTACAACGGCGGTTTCTGCGGCAAAAAACCTATGAGACGCTTCGCGCGGACCGGCTCCTTCCTCGTGTCTATCCCTTTGATGAACACGCTGCCCTCCGTCTGCTTGATGACACCGCTGATGATGTTCATCGTCGTCGACTTGCCCGCCCCGTTCGAGCCGAGCAGGCCATAGATACCCTTTCCCGGTATCTCGAAACTGATGTCGCGTATCGCCCATTGGACACTGTAACGATGCGACAACCTTTCCACTTTTACTACTGGTTCTTCCATTGATTTGATACAATATTTATTTAACATCCATTTTTAAACACACAAGTCTTCTTAAATATTTATTGGAAAACTCAACCATTAATACACGGTCACCCCTTAAAACGATTACAAGAATAGTCATTTTTTTTTATTCTCCATCGACGTTCAAGACCTTTAAGAAAACTTTAAGACACCTAAACGTGTCACACTTCTCACTCTCAATTCATAACACGCCATCTCTCACATTTTTCACGGACAAAAAAATTATCTTCAGAAAAATACGGACAGAATCGAGAAAGTGTTTTGCGATTCAAAAAATAAATTCTACCTTTGCCGAGCGAAAAATCAGCCTTAAGGGTATGACAAGCGGAACGATTCCCACCCGACGGCATTAACTTAAATGACAAAATAATGTACGCAATTGTAGAAATCGCAGGTCAGCAATTCAAAGTAGAGAAAGACCGCAAATTTTATGTTAACAGACTAACTTCCGAGGAAGGCGCAGAAATTGAATTAGACAAGGTACTTCTCGTAGACAACGATGGGGACATCAAAATCGGAACCCCGATTGTCGAAGGAGCCAAAGTAACCGCAAAGGTATTGAGACACTTGAAGGGCGACAAAGTCATCGTCTTCAAGAAGAAGAGAAGAAAAGGGTACTGCAAAAAGAATGGCCATCGCCAATACTTGACCCAAATTCAAATCGAGTCAATTAACGCTTAATCTATCGTGTAACTTCTAAAAAATAATGATATGGCACACAAGAAAGGAGTAGGTAGCTCTAAGAACGGTCGTGAATCAGAAAGCAAGCGTTTAGGAGTAAAAATCTTCGGCGGCCAATTCGCCAAAGCCGGGAACATCATTGTTCGTCAAAGAGGAACCGTGCACCATCCCGGAACGAACGTGGGCATGGGAAAAGACCACACGTTATTCGCAAAAATCGACGGAATTGTCGTTTTCAGAAAAAAACGCGACAACAAATCTTTTGTTTCCGTCGAAGCTGTCGCTGAATAAACGGAAAAAACGAAATAATTGGCTCCCGCCCTTGACAAAGGGCGGGAGTTTTTTTACATTTGTGACTTGAAATGCAATAAAGATAACAATATGCTTAATCTAAGATTCATTCAGGAAAACAAGGACACGGTGATACGTAAGCTCGCCGTCAAGAACTTCGACGCCAAAGAATTAGTAGAGAAAATCATCGCTCTCGACAACGAGAGAAGGAATATACAACGGTCGCTGGATGACAAACAAGCCGAAATGAACAATGCGGCCAAACAAATCGGTAAACTGATGAAAGAAGGGAAGCGGGAAGAAGCCGACACGGCCAAAGCCAACACCTCCCGTCTCAAAGAAGAAATCTCCGCACTGAACAACCGGCATGGGGAAATCGTCGCCGAGTTAAACAGCCTCATCGTTCGCCTGCCCAACCTGCCGAACGACATCGTTCCTCCGGGCAAAAACGACGCGGACAACGTCGTGGTGAAAATAAGCGACAATGTGCCGCTTCACGAGCCCGGACAACTTCCCCATTGGGAATTGGCCAAAAAATACAAACTCATCGACTTCGAGGTCGGCGTGAAAATAACCGGAGCGGGATTTCCCGTCTATCGGGGACTGGGCGCCCGCTTGCAAAGAGCCTTGATTAACTTCTTCCTTGAAGAAAACATCAAAGCCGGCTACGAGGAAGTCATGCCCCCGCTGGTCGTGAACGAAGACTCCGGTTTCGGCACCGGCCAATTGCCCGACAAAGACGGACAAATGTACTACGTGAACGAAGACAAACTGTACTTGATCCCGACCGCCGAAGTGCCCGTCACCAACCTCTACCGCGACATGATTCTCGAAGCCGATCAGCTTCCAATTAAAAACACGGCCTACACGGCCTGCTTCCGCCGGGAAGCCGGCTCATACGGCAAAGATGTCCGGGGATTAAACCGCCTGCACCAATTCGACAAAGTGGAAATCGTGCAAATCACCCGCCCGGAAGTCTCCTACGAAGCTTTGGACGGAATGGTTCGGCACGTGGAAGGACTTCTCATAAAACTGGGTCTCCCCTATCGGATTGTCCGCTTGTGTGGAGGCGACCTGAGCTTCACGTCCGCATTGACCTACGATTTCGAAGTCTATTCCAAGGCACAAGACCGGTGGCTGGAAGTCAGCTCCGTTTCCAATTTCGAGGAATACCAAGCGAACCGACTGAAACTGCGCTTCCGGGAAAAAGGAGACAAAAAGACCACCATGGTACACACACTGAACGGAAGTTCGCTGGCATTGCCCCGCATCGTGGCCGCCTTATTGGAAAACAACCAATGTGAAGACGGAATCATGGTGCCCGAAGTGATACGCAGCTTTATGGGAACCGACATCATCAAATAGCCCCATGCGCCACATACACAACACCACTTTTTTGTTGCCGGAAGAAAAAGAAAAATTCTTCGTGGACACAATAAAAGAAAAAATCCTGCCCCGCCTGCGAGAGCGGGGCATTGTTGTCGAACCCTTGTTCACACGGGTGTTCGTGGAAGAACAAGACGGGGCGGGATTCTCCCTGCAATTGATATTTCCCGATGAAAAAGAATATCGCCTGTTCATGGAGAAACATTGCGAACGGCTGTTCGATGAAATCCTCGCCGACATCGGCAAAGACACATTGTATTTCAGCTCTCTACTAAAAGAAATATCATGAACACAAACGGAAATGCGGAAAAACTAATCATGGGCATCGACCCGGGCACCAACTTCATGGGATATGCGATCATCCGAACCACCGGCCGAAACAGCCGTCCAGAATTGGTCGTGTCCGGAGTCGTGGACATGAAAAAAATGGAAAGTCCCTACTTGAAATTACAACGCATCTTCCAACGCACACTCAGCATCATCGACGCCTACCATCCGGACGAACTAGCCATCGAAGCCCAATTCTATGGAAAAAACATTCAAGCGATGCTAAAACTGGGACGGGCGCAGGGAGTAGCCATCGCGGCCGCCCTGCAAAGAGACATACCCGTCTTCGAGTACGCCCCCAAGAAAATCAAAATCAGCGTCACCGGGGCGGGAGAAGCCTCCAAGGAACAAATCGCCCTGCTCCTCGGCAAATTCATGAAAATGCCCGAGCGGATCTCCACTTTGGACGAAACCGACGCCATCGCCATCGCTTATTGCCATCACATTCAAGGCAATCTGCCCACCACGGGCGGCTCCAAATGCAAAGACTGGAGCGACTTCGTAAAACAAAATCCGGACAAGGTCGTATAAAAACAAAGAAAAAAATCCGCACAAAACAACATATCGCACGTAAACTGGGAAAAAGTTCGCTATATTTGTGAGAACATTCAAACGAAACGGCAATGGACACAGGAGAAAGAGTCAAACCGATATACATAGAGAAACTGTTCGAGAGCAAAAATCCGAAACTGGCGAAGTGGATACCCGGATTCGCATATTCATTCCTGAAAAAAGTCATCTGCCAAGACAAAATCAACGATTTTATCTCCAAATACGGAGACCGGCGGGGATTGGATTTTGCGGCGGGCATATTGGAATACCTTGAAATTTCCTACCAAGTTGAAGGCGAGGAAAACCTCCCCACCCCAGACGGACGCTATATCTTCGTGTCGAACCACGCCTTGGGCGGACCGGACGGAATTATCCTCATCGACTTTTTGGGCAAAAAATATTCGCCACTGAAATTCCCGGTGAACGACCTGCTCATGAACTTGAAAAATTTGAACAACATATTCCTCCCCGTCAACAAACACGGAGCCTTAGCCAAAGAGGCCGCCGCGGAAATGGATGCCGCATACGCCTCCGACGCACAAATCATCACGTTCCCCGCTGGAATGGTCAGCCGGAAGAAAAATGGAGTAATCCAAGACCTCGAATGGCAAAAAAGCTTTGTCACGAAAGCTGTCAAGCACCAACGGGACATCGTGCCCGTCCACTTCATAGGACAAAACTCCGACTTCTTCTACAACCTGGCCAACTTCCGCACGAAAATCGGCCTGAAAGTCAATTTGGAAATGATGTACCTGCCCAAAGAAACCTTCAAGAAGCAAGGTGCGGCGTTCACCATACGAATCGGGAAACCCATCCCTTGGCAGTCCCTCGACAAGAGCAAAACGCCAAAAGAATGGGCCGAAACCATCAGAAAAACCGTATATCACATTTAACAACAATTACACGGAACACCATGCAACCAGTCATCTACCCCGTAAGCAAAGAAAAACTGCTTGCCGAGCTAACGAAAGACAAACTCGTGCGCAAAACCAACAAAGCGGAAAACGAAATTTACTCGTTCAACGCTTTCAACGCCCCAAACCTCATGCGGGAAGTCGGACGCCTGCGAGAACTGACATTCCGCACGGCGGGAGGCGGAACAGGCAAAGAGGTGGACATCGACGAGTGGGACATCGACGAGCACCTGCCCTACCAGCAGCTCATCGTGTGGGACCCCAACGAGCAGGAAATTCTGGGCGGATACCGCTACATCCTCTGCGACAATCTCCCGTTGAATGCCGAGGGCGAGCCTAACCTGGCCACCACGGAATTGTTCAGGTTCTCCGACAAGTTCAAACGGGAATACCTGCCCAAAATGATTGAACTCGGCCGCTCGTTCGTGCAACCCATGTACCAGTCCACCCGCATCAACCGAAAATCCCTCTTCGCCCTCGACAACTTGTGGGACGGACTGGGCGCCTTGACAGTCGAACACCCGGCCATCGAATACTTCTTCGGGAAAGTCACCATGTACACCAGCTTCAACATCGAGGCGCGGGACTTACTGCTCTACTTCCTATGGAAATACTTTTGGGACAACGAGGGCCTTGTGCGCCCCATCGTCCCCATCGAAATAAAACTCGACAAAGAAAAACTGGGACAAATCCTGTGCGGCTCCACCTACGAGGAGGACTACAAAATCCTTTCCCACAAAATCCGGGAGCTGGGAGAAAACATCCCTCCCCTCGTGAACGCCTACATGAGCCTGTCCCCCTCCATGAAAGTGTTCGGCACGTCCATCAACGAGCCGTTCGGGGGAGTGGAGGAAACCGCTATCCTCATCAAAATCGCCGACGTGTACGAGACCAAGAAGTCTCGCCATATCGCCACCTACATTCCGAACTTGTTGCGCCGTAAACTATTCTAGTCATCCCTTAAGAATATCTTTATTTATTGTTATTCAGTAAATTAATTGATAAAAGTATTTGTTAAATCTGCAAG
>CALUHX010000043.1 GCA_944320555.1 uncultured Butyricimonas sp.
GCCCGAGGGGCGGGAGAGTAGGTCGGCGCCGAATTCGGGGGGGAGGAGTCTTTCGAGAGGCTTCTCCCCTTTTTTTTTGTTTTTGATAGTTTACCCCAAATCGGTCATTAGAAGCTAAATCTAATGGCGGTCATTAGAAGATTACTTTCAAAAATTATTGTATATTAGCAAGTTATAGGTGCAACCACGAAAATGCATATTTTTTAACGACCAATTTGGGTTTACGGCAGAGATGTGGGAGTGTCGAAATAGCCAATTATACCCCTCCGTCCGCTTCGCGTCCACGAGGGTGTATCAAAATGTTCTTATCATACTCCCTCCCGGCTTCGCCGTACTCCCCCTATCTTAGGGGGAGAGTTGAACAGCGTTGTTGTTCTGGTATTTAATCTCCTCCCCTAAGATAGGGGAGGTGGACGCGAAGCGGACGGAGGAGTATGAATGACTGTTTTGATACACCCCCAGTTGCGGAAGATTGAGATTCAGTCGAATAGTTTTGCTTTGCAAGCTCTTCCCCTAAGGTAGGGGAAGTACCCCGAAGGGGGGTAGGGGTATGAAAATCACATTTCCAGGGATGGATGTCGGGTTCTTAAAGGGAAGTGGCGGGGAAAGGGAAAGACGTTTTGGGACAACCGCGCTCGGGTGTCTTTTCGACGGAGGGGGGTGAGTGCAGGGTCAGCGAATCTCCGGAAGGTCGATTCCCTTGATTTTCCGATACAGGTTGAGGGCGTATGAGTCGGTCATGCCAGAAACGTAGTCGGTGACAGTTTGCACTTTTGTGTAAATGCTGTCGTCTTGGTTCACTTTGTATTGCTCAGGCATGATGGAGAGCAGGTTGCGGGCGTAGTAAGTCTCCGGTTTAAATACCGCATCGCTGTATTCTTTGAGCAGGGTGGCCAATATTTTGAAACCGGCTATTTGGATTTGTGTGACAATGTCTGTGTGGTATATGCGGGAGTAGGCGATGTGGGTGCATGTGTCGTATGCCGTTTTATTGCATCCCGACAAGTGTTGAATGAGCGAGCCATTGAAGGTGCCCCGCATGATGTTGTCGTAATTTTGGATAAATATCTCGGCGCAGGCATTGATGAGTTTGTTGATGATGCCCGCGCGGAGGAATGCCACGCACTCGTTTTTGTCCGTGACGATTTTGAATGTTTTGGAGATGGTTTTGAGATCTTCCCTGTCCTCGTCCTTGTCGTAGAAATTCAGCAGGATTTTCATGGTTTCGTCATGGGAGAGGATGCGGAGCTTGTGAGCGTCTTCGATGTCCATGATTTGGTAGCAGATGTCGTCGGCCGCTTCCACAAGGTAGACGAGCGGGTGGCGCACATATTGGATGGGAGAGTCGTTTAGCTTGATGATTCCCAATTCATCGGCGATTTCTTTGAATATGGCTTTCTCGCTTTGGAAGAACCCGTATTTGTTGCCTTTAACGGAGGCTTTCGATTCGAAGGGGTACTTGACGATGGAGGCAAGCGTGGTGTAAGTCATGGTGTACCCTCCTGGGCGGCGGCCATTGAAACTGTGCGTGAGCAGACGAAACGTGTTGGCGTTTCCTTCAAAGTGACTGATGTCGGCCCATTCCTGGTCCGTGAGCAGTTTTTTCAGGTATTGCCCCTCTCCATCCAAGAAGAAGGAGGATATGGCCTCCTCTCCCGAATGGCCGAAGGGAGGGTTGCCCAAGTCGTGAGCCAAGCAGGCCGTGCTGACAATCGTGCCGATTTCATCAAGTATCTCAGGATTCTCGATGATTTCCTTTTGTTTGATATAGTGGGCGATTTTGTTGCCTAAAGACCGACCGACGCAGGCCACCTCGAGACTGTGCGTGAGACGGTTGTGCACAAAGATGTTGCCTGGAAGGGGAAACACTTGCGTTTTGTTCTGCAGGCGGCGAAATGGAGAGGAAAAAATCAACCGGTCGTAATCCCGTTGGAACAGTGAGCGGTCGTGTGAGCGAAACATGGTGGGCGTGTTGCCCGGATGATAACGTCTTGCGGATAATAACTTGTTCCAATCCATTGCCATATTGCAGTCTGTTTTGTATGAAGGAAAATGACCGGGTCGATATGGATATTTTCCATATCACCCGGTTTCTTTTTTTGTGATTATTTTTGAATGAAGTGATAATGGCTGCCAAACCGTTCGAACGCGGCTTGATCGAGGGCTTCCCTGTGGTCAGGATGAGCGATTTTGATAAGCTCTTTGGCCCGTTGTTGCATGGTCTTGCCGTAGAGGTCGGCGATGCCGTATTCCGTGACAATGTAATGCGCGTCGAAACGGGTGGTCACAACTCCGGCTCCATTCAACAAAGTCGGGCAAATTTTGCTGACTCCTTTGTTGGTGACGGAGGGAAGGGCTATGATGGGTTTGCCCCCTTCGCTGGCGGCGGCACCGCGAATGAAGTCGAGCTGGCCGCCGCAACCGCTGTAAAACTTACATCCGAGGGAGTCCGCGTTGACTTGTCCCGTGATGTCCACAGAGAGAGCGGAATTGATGGCCGTCATTTTCGGTTGTTGCGCGATGACGAAAGGATCGTTCGTGTATCCCACGTCCATCATGGCCACGCCGGGATTGTCGTCGATGAAGTCGTACACTTCCTTGGAGCCCATCAGGAATGTGGAAACGATCTTGCCTTTGTCGAATTTTTTGTTCATGTTGTTGATGACACCTTTTTTGAACAGCGGGAGCACGCCATCGGCGAACATTTCGGTATGGATACCCAGGTTTTTGTGGTTTCCGAGCTGGGAAAGCACGGCATTGGGGATCGCGCCGATGCCCATTTGCAGGGTGGCTCCGTCTTCGATAAGAGAGGCGCAATTGCGTCCGATGGCTATATCTTGTTCCGTGAGGGTGGCTTGATGCGCCTCAATAAGCGGGGTGTCGTCCTCGCAGAAGATGTCTATGTCGGACAGTTTGATGATGGCGTCGCCCCATGCCCGCGGCACGCACGGGTTGATGACACCGATGACAATTTTCGCATTTTGCACGGCGGCAAGGGTGGCATCCACGGAGGTTCCCATGGACACATAACCGTGTTTGTCCGGCGGGCAGACTTGAATCATGGCCACGTCCACTTTGTGGATTCCGCTGCGGATGAGTTTCTGTGTCTCGCTCAAGTGGACGGGAACATAGTCGGCATATCCCGCTTGTGTGTTTTTACGGACGTTGGCTCCCACAAAGTAGGACTCGAGGTTGAAAACGCCTTCGAATTCAGGACCGGAGTAAGGGGCGTCTCCTTCTGTGTGCAGGTGTTGTATTTTCACGTCTTTCAATTCACCCGCGCGACCTCTGGCGCAGAGGGCTTGAATCAAACCTTGCGGGGCGCAAGCAACACTATGAAGATGAATCCGGTCGCCAGATTTCACGACTTTCACGGCCTCTTCAAAAGATACTGTTTTTATTCCTTGATACATAGTAAGTTGTTTTTATTGAAAACTTTGTTTCTATTTTGTATTAAAAACGTTGCAAGGTAATAACACTCGTTCAATTAAACAATGTTTTCCAATTAATTAACCTTGCCGTTTTGCATTTCGATTTCTTGGCACAGCGCGATGAAATCATCCACGCCCAATTGTTCCGGACGTAGCGCCAATTTGTCGGAGTTGAAATTTTCCGGCAGCACGGATTTCAATGAGTTGCGCAATGTTTTTCTCCGTTGGTTGAATCCGGTTTTTACCACGTCGAAAAACAATTTTTCGGCGCAAGGCAAAGATTTGCGTTCGTTGCGGACGAGTCGGATTACCGCGGATTTCACCTTTGGAGGCGGATCAAACACTTGTTCCCCGACGGTGAAAAGATATTCGATGTCATAGTATGTCTGCAACAAGACGCTTAAAATGCCGTATGTCTTGTTGCCGGAGGGGGAGCTGACGCGTTCGGCGACTTCTTTTTGTATCATGCAAACGACCTGGGGAATGATGTCCCTGTTTTCGATGACGCGGAAAAATATTTGAGACGAAATGTTGTAAGGAAGATTGCCGATGATAGAAAAAGGCGCGGGGAAAAATTCCCGCACGTTTGCCTTTAGAAAATCGCCGAGAATGATTTGTGGTTTGTGTGTCGGTAGTTCCTCATGTAGAAACTCGATGGATTCTTTGTCGACGTCAATGGCCAGGACGGTGAATTCCGTCCGTTCGAACAGCAGGCGGGTCAGCACGCCTGTGCCCGGCCCTATTTCGAGCACCCCTTTCGTCAGTGGAAGCAGGCTGTCCGTGATTTTGCGAGCGATGTTTTGGTCTTTCAAAAAATGTTGCCCGAGATATTTTTTTGCTCTAACATTATTCATAAATGGTTTCCGACTTTCGATTATTTATGTACTTTTGCAACGAACTCGCAAAGTAATCACTTTATTTTGAGTTGTGGAAATTATTAAAGTGGCAATTATGGAATAAAATAGCAGATGAAGCCTGTTTATAAACAAATCATAAAGTTTTTCGCCTTTCTTGTTGTCGCAGTGATTTTGTTCTGGCTTGTTTACCGGGACCAGAATCCTGCCGATTTGCTTGCGGTATTGAGGGAGGATGTCGATTACACTTGGGTGTGGATAGCCATCGCGCTGGGCCTGTTGAGCCATGTGAGCCGTGCCATGCGTTGGCAGTTGGTGGCTCGCTCAATGGGGTATCGGATATCGTTCATGAATAGTTTTATGGGTGTGATGATTGGCTACTTCGCGAATCTTGCCTTGCCTCGGATGGGGGAATTCACGCGTTGCGGGGTGGTCAGCAAATATGAGCATATTCCTTTTTCCAAATTGTTGGGTACGGTTGTCACGGAGCGGGTGTTCGACGTGATGATGTTGTTGGCGTTGACCTTGATAGTTATGGTCACACAATTTAAGCAGGTCGGGGTTTTCTTGGACAGAAACGAGGAAATAAAAGAGAACTTGTATCGTTTGGTGGCGTCGCCGACGACCTGGATATTGGCCGGGGCCTTGGTTGTCCTGTTGTTTGTCGTGGTGTGGTATTTGCGTCGGGGCACGTTTTTCGCTCGTTTGCACCAATTTCTTTCGGGAGTGAAAGAAGGGTTGCTTTCTGTGCGCCATGTGAAGCGCAAAAGCGTTTTTGTGGCGCATACCGTGTTCATTTGGTTGATGTATTTCTTGATGTTGTACATTTGCTTTTTTTGCTTTGATTTTACTTCGGGGCTTGGCCCCATGGTGGGATTGACCGTTTTTGTGATATCCAGCTATGGAATGGTCGCTCCCGTGCAGGGAGGTGTCGGGGCCTATCATTTCATGGTCATTGCCGCTTTGGCCATATATTTGCCGCAAACGCCCGAAATAGAGAGTTTGTCAAAAGCGTTCGCCTTGCTAACGCATGGGACGATGACACTTTTATATATAGTCATGGGATGCCTGTGTCTTTTGTTCTTGCCTATTTATAACCGGAAAAAGCATTAAGATGGAGATTGTAAAAAAATATTTTGAAAGTCTGACGGAAGAACAGTCGGCTTGTTTTGAACGATTGGTTCCCCTTTATCGGGAGTGGAATGAGAAAATCAATGTGGTTTCCCGAAAGGACATCGATTTTCTTGAAGTCCACCATGTGTTGCATTCATTGGCCCTAGCCAAGGTGATTACTTTTCGGGCGGGGACCCGAGTGCTGGACGTGGGGACAGGGGGCGGATTTCCCGGAATCCCGTTGGCCATACTTTTCCCGGAGGTGGAGTTTCATTTGGTGGATTCCATCGGGAAAAAAGTCAAAGTGGTGGAAAACATAGCCGCGGCGCTCGGTTTGCAAAACGTGAGGGTGAGCCAAGCCCGGGTGGAGACCATGAAAGAACGGTACGATTTTGTCGTCAGCAGGGCAGTGGCGGCTTTTCCCGCTTTCGTCGCATTGACGCGCGGACGTGTCCGTCCGGGTGGAACTAACGCATTGCCAAATGGAATCTTTTACTTGAAAGGCGGAGACTTCGACGAAGAAATCAAACCCTATGGGCGAGCTGTCACGGTGTACCAAATCCGGGATTTTTTTGACGAGACGTATTTTGACACTAAAAAAGTTATTTATATGCAGGTGGTTAAATAAATAACACCTATCCTTTGCAGAATTGGGAAAAACTTCATACTTTTGTTGCGTTTCATTTCCACCTGTTTCAAAACGGGTGATCTAAATTCACATATTAAAAATCCATATACAACATAACGTATGTATGACATTTTAGAACTTAATGACAAATTACTCTCTGATTTGCGTCAAATCGCAAGGGAATTGAATGTGAAGAGGGTGGAGTCTTATAAAAAGAAAGAATTGATATACAAGATATTGGATCAGCAGGCGATGATTCCTGCTGAAGACACCGTGCCTGTGGCGGCCAAGGAAAAGAAACCCCGGGTGCGGATAATGAAGGGAGGAGTGGAGAAAGTGGGAGACTCGAAAGGAGGATTGCCGAAGTTTAGAAAGCCGAAAGATAGCAAGGAGGCAAAACGGGAGAAAGCCGAACAGCCCAAAACGGAATCACTGACGCTTGCGCAGGGAGAGGCAGAGACTTCGGAGACGGTTAAAAAGGAAGAGCCGCAGGTGATTAATATAGAGCATAGCGCCATATTGGATAAAGATTTGGTATTAAGCCGCACAGAAAACGGCGTAGTCGTGGAAAAAAAGAACGACAAGCCTCAGGAAGAGCGGGCGGAGGAGAATGGCGCACCCGCCAAGGCGGAGCCGGAAGGGAAACGGAATGATTCCAATCAACGCCCGGCACGTAAGTTCATGCCCAATCGCCAGCGCGCGCAGGGAAAGAGTGATGCCGCCAAAGAGAACAATAAAGAGAATGCGGAAAAGAAAGCGGAGAACACGCCTGCCGCAGAAAAGTCGGATCGTCCTAAGTTCCTGCCAAAGCATGAAAAACATGTGGAGAAGGATGTGGAAACAATGCAGCATGATATGGAGGAATCCCTCGTGGAGGAGGAGCCTGTCGCTGTTGTTGAAGGGGAACGCCAGGAGGCGGGCGAGTCTTTGGGGGGACAGGACGAGCAACGTCAGGAGAATGCTGGAAAGATGCGCTTTGACAAACGGGATAAATATTACGAGTTCGAGGGAATCATCCAGAGTTCCGGGGTGTTGGAGATTATGCCGGACGGGTATGGCTTTTTGCGTTCTTCCGATTATAATTACTTGAATTCTCCGGATGACATTTATGTTTCACAAAGTCAAATAAAATTGTTCGGCCTTGCCACGGGGGACACGGTGGATGGGACTGTTCGGCCTCCGAAAGAGGGAGAGAAGTATTTTCCTTTGATTAAGGTGAACAGTATCAATGGAAAGTCACCGGAAGCGGTGCGTGACCGTATTCCGTTTGATCATTTGACTCCGCTTTTCCCGAACGAGAAGTTTAATTTGACGGGCAACGGACATTCAAACATTTCCACTCGGGTCGTGGACATGTTCGCGCCGATAGGAAAAGGACAACGCGGTTTGATCGTTGCTCAGCCGAAAACAGGCAAGACGATGCTGTTGAAGGAAATCGCCAATGCGATAGCCGCCAATCATCCGGAGGTGTATTTGATTATATTGTTGATTGACGAGCGTCCGGAAGAAGTGACGGATATGGCTCGCAGCGTGGACGCGGAAGTGATAGCTTCCACTTTTGATGAGCCGGCAGACCGTCATGTGAAAGTGGCCAATATTGTTTTGGAAAAAGCAAAACGTATGGTGGAATGTGGCCACGATGTGGTGATATTGCTGGATTCCATCACTCGTTTGGCCCGCGCTTACAACACGGTGTCTCCGGCTTCCGGAAAAGTCTTGTCCGGAGGTGTGGACGCAAACGCCTTGCACAAGCCGAAACGCTTTTTCGGGGCTGCCCGCAACATTGAAAATGGAGGCTCGTTGACTATTTTGGCGACGGCGTTGACCGACACCGGTTCCAAGATGGACGATGTGATTTTTGAAGAATTCAAAGGCACGGGTAACATGGAATTGCAACTCGACCGCAAGTTGTCAAACCGTCGGATTTATCCCGCTGTGGACATCACGGCTTCCAGCACGCGGCGCGACGACTTGTTGTTGGAGGATTACACGCTCAATCGTATTTGGGTGCTTCGTAATTACTTGACGGACATGAACTCCGTGGAGGCGATGCAATTCGTGAAAGACAGGTTGGAAAAGACCAAGTCCAACGAGGAGTTTTTGATTTCCATGAATGATAAATAACAAGGATAAAAAAATGAATGAGTAAGGTTTGCAGGGGATGAACTTGCAAACCTTATTTTTTAAACGTCGAATTATGAGTATGTTGATTAAAATGAAAGCCATTGTGCTTGTGATTTGTGTGTTGTTTTCTTCATCGTCTGTTTGGGCGCAGAACGAAAAGCCTTTCGTGATACCAGAATTGCGCGAGTGGCAGGGAGCCTCGGGGCGTTACCTTCCCAATGGTGGGGCGCGCTTGATTTGTGAGTCGAACAATCCCGATTTGTTGCGTGTGGTTCGAGCGTTTTCCGCTGATTATCAAGAAATGTTTGGCGTGTCGCTTCCGGTGTCTTTCGGAAAGGCCGGAACGGGGGATATTCTTTTCCGTTTGAAACCGGACCGCATGCTTCCGGAAGAAGGGTATCGTGTCGATATCGACGACATGGTGACGGTCTCCGCCCCGACCGCAAAGGGGTTGTATTGGGCTACGCGGACTTTGTTGCAGTTGTCCGAACAGGCGGATGACCGTTCGTTGCCCCAGGGACGAATTGTGGATTATCCCGATTATCACCTGCGCGGCCTGATGATAGACTGCGGGCGCAAATATATTCCGATATCTTTTTTGCGTGACTATGTGAAAATCTTGGCCTATTATAAAATGAACACGTTGCAGGTGCACCTGAACGATAACGGCTTCAAGCAATATTTCCAGAACGATTGGAGCAAGACTTACGCGGCCTTCCGCTTGGAGTGCGACACTTATCCGGGGCTTACCGCCGAGGACGGTTTCTATACGAAGCAAGAGTTCATCGACCTTCAGATTTTGGCGGAAGAGCATTTCGTGGAAATCATTCCCGAGATAGACGTTCCCGCTCATTCGCTGGCCTTCTCACGTTACAAGCCGGAAATCGCCAGCAAAGGCTATGGCGACGACCATCTTGATTTGGCCTCTCCTGCGACGTATGAATTTGTCGACGCCCTTTTTGCGGAATATCTTGGAGGGGAACAGCCTGTCTTCCGGGGAAAGCGTGTGAATATCGGCACGGATGAATACTCCAACCGAGACTCGCTTGTCGTGGAGCAGTTCCGGGCATTCACGGATCATTACATCCGTTTTGTCGAGCGTTTTGGCAAGCAGGCCTGCGTGTGGGGAGCTTTGACTCACGCCAAAGGAAAGACTCCCGTCAAATCAGAGAACGTGGTCATGAACATGTGGCACAATCCATACGCCCAACCTCGTGAGATGTTGGAACAGGGATTCAACCAATTCATTTCCATTCCCGACGGACTGCTTTATATCGTGCCTGCCGCCGGATATTATTACGATTATCTGGATTGCCGTTATCTTTATGACAATTGGACTCCGGCGCATGTGGCGGATGTGGTATTTCCCGAGCGAGACCCGGCCATTCTTGGGGGGATGTTCGCCGTGTGGAATGACCACGTCGGCAACGGCATATCCGTCAAAGACATCCATCACCGCCTTTATCCGGCTCTTCAGACACTTGCCGTCAAGATGTGGACGGCCTCCGAAACTTCTCTGCCTTACGTGACCTTCGACTCGGCCCGTCATCGGCTTAGCGAGGCTCCCGGAGTCAATCAGGCGGGGAGAGCCGGTTCCTCTCCGGCGTTGGTTTGCGAGTTGCCGATTCTTTTTCCCGGAGCGACCACGTCGCTTGAGGAGATAGGTTATGATTATACCGTTTCGTTTGACATCAAAGGAACGCCGGAAGCATTGGGAACAGAATTGTTCCGTTCCACCCATGCGGTGTTTTATCTTGCGGATCCTGTGCGGGGACTTCTCGGGTTTGCCCGCGATGGGTATCTTTTTACCTTTAATTATCGGATAAAGGAAGGTGACGCGGCGATAGCCATAGAGGGTGACAATACTTCCACCCGCCTTTATGTCGATGGCCGATTAAAAGAGGAATTGTCGACCACCGTTCATTTCGATGACCTTGGCAAAGGAAAAATCCGTAGGGTGCCCACTCTCGTCTTTCCTCTCCGCCAAGCCGGTAAGTTCTGTAGCCAAGTCGAAAACCTTAAGGTTTATAATTACAATCGCTCTAAGCGGTGATTTCTTTTTTACAGGTCGTTCAGGTAAAGAAACCTTTATCAGAACGACCTGTTTTTTCCCGTTTGTTTTCTTCGTGTTTTTGGATAGGGGAATGTTTTTTTGTGTGCAACAGAAAGACTGATTTATGGAAGTGTGAATAATTAAAGAAAAAGTGTTGGAAGAGAATAAAGAATTGATGTGTTGGTTGTTTATAAAAATGCCGTTGTTTTTCTTGAGGGAATATTATGAAGAAGTAATGATAAAGGTTGTGGAGTAGATGTGCGGAGTAGATAGGATTCGTTTGCGAAATGTCGGGAAAGTTATTACCTTTAGGCACTCATTAAAATGTTGTGTTATGTTGAAATTATTAGTTGTGGCATTGCTACTTATGGCGCAGGTGGTCCATGCGCAGGAGAAGCCGAATCCGGATTGGTTGGACCAGAAGTATTCTATGTTTATTCATTTCGGGTTGTACTCGGAGCTGGGGGGCGTGTGGAAAGGGGAGCCGGTGGTGAACGGATATAGCGAGCAAATCCAGTCGTTCGCCAAGATTCCCAAAGAGGAGTATATGGCCGTGGCCAAGACGTTCAACCCGGTGGAGTGGAACGCGAAAGACATTGTGGCGTTGGCCAAGGCCGCCGGGATGAAATCTATCGTGTTCACATCGAAGCATCATGACGGTTTTTGCATGTACCACACGAAATACACGTCATACAATATCGTGGACGCCACGCCGTTCAAGCGTGACGTGATGAAAGAGCTGGCGGAGGAATGCCAGAGGCAGGGAGTGAAGTTCGCCGTTTATTTCTCGTTGATAGACTGGAATTTCCCCGGAAACCGGATTACTCCGCACAATGCGGACGCCGTGACTCCCGAGCATCATGAATTCAACATGAAGCAGGTGGAGGAGATTATGACGGGATACGGGCCGGTGTCGGAAATATGGTTTGACATGGGGTCGTTGACGGGAGAGCAGAGCAAGGAGTTGTATGACCTGGTGACCCGTTTGCAACCGCAGTGCATGGTAAGCGGACGATTGGGGAACGACCGGGGAGATTTTGCCGTGATGGCGGACAATAAGATTCCGGACTATAAAATCGGAACGCCTTGGCAGACGGCGGCCTCGTTTTTTAACGAGACATGGAGCTACCGTTCCTGGCAGGAGAGAGGAAGCGTGGATGAGAAAGTGAATGAAAAGTTGCTTAGTCTGGTGAGGGTGGTGAGCCGGGGAGGTAATTATTTGTTGAACATAGGTCCTCGTGGCGACGGTTCCGTGGTGGAATTTGAGCGGGAGGCTTTGTTGAAGATGGGGAAATGGGTGAACCGTTACGCGGAGGCGATATACGGGACAAAGGCGAATCCTTTTGACCATGCCGCGGCGTGGGGGGACGTGACCCGGAAGGGGAACCGCCTGTATTTATTCGTGGAGGAAATGCCGGAGAACCGTTTGGTGGAGTTGAAAGGCGTGTTGGGCACGGTGGAGGGCGCTGAATTGTTGGCCGATGGTCGGAAGTTGGAAACGGAGCAGGAAGGCCAGGTCGTGAAGGTGAGGATTCCGGCGAATGTGGAGCCGGATTGCGGCATGACGGTCGTAAGGTTGCGCTTTGAAGGCGATTTCCGGACCGTTCCGGACAACGTGTTGCGGACTTTTGAGTTGACGGCGAAGAACGCCATACCCGTGTATGCCTATTCGAGTATGGATTATTATTCCAGTTTCCAAAGTGTCGTGGGATATGTTTGGCATTTCGAGAAGGAAGGACAGAGCGTGGTGCCCACGGTGGTTTACACGGCGGGGAACGAGGGAGACGAGGTGTGCGTGGAGATTGATGGAGAAATGCAGCGGGTCGTGTTGCGGGGAGGCAAGGCGGTGCCGTTGTCCGTGAAACCGGGAGACGTGAAGTGGGAAGAGACGAGGTTGTTTGGCCCTCGAGAGGAATGTTTTGACGGAGAGTCGGTTAAAGATTTGGGAGCCGGTCAGAAGATGAGCGGGTTTAAGATGGGCGAGTCGCTGACGATACCCGTGGGGGAGAAGGAGGCCGTTTACGTGGAACACACGCTGACGAGCGACCGGGTGCGGGACATTTTGGTGTCGTTCGGGGTGGCCGACGGTTTTCGGGTATTGTTGAACGGAGAAACAGTTGCGATGCGGACTTACGTGGGAGGTTTGGAACGTAAACCCGAGGTGCTGAAATTGCATCTGCGGAAGGGGGAGAACAAGTTGCTGGTGGAATTGTATAATCGTTACGGGAAGTCGGTGGATTATGTGATTGACCCCTCCATTCCCCAGGAGATGTATGCCTTGCCTTTGAACCCGATGAAGTTGTACCCGGGGACCATTCACGACTGCCGCTTCGGGCTGGCGCATCCGGTCAATAAAAATAGCGACATGGGGATGAGGGATGTGCGAATCGAGTTGAAATGAGAACAATATTGTCATAAAAGTGATATTTTTGCGTGTGCTTCCCGGATGCGGTTTGCGGCGGGGAGCACATAGCTTTTAACCAAACAGAAAAGAAGAGATGAATACGAAAATTTGCTTGCCTATTATTGCGTTGGCCATTGCCGCCACGGGGTGCGATGGAAATAAACAGACGGCGCAACAAGGTGGTATCCAGGTGGCAAATCTGGACACGATGGTGAATCCCCGGGATGATTTTTATCAATACGCTTGCGGAGGGTGGATGAAGGCGCACCCGTTGACCAGCGAGTATTCGTCCTACGGGACGTTCAACGAGCTGGCGGAAAACAACCGCTCGCAGTTGCGGACGCTGATTGAAGGACTGGCCGCCCAGCAATCGCAGCCTGGAACAGTGGCGCAAAAGGTCGGTGATTTGTATAAAATGGCGATGGACAGCACGAAGTTGAACGCGGACGGGATGGCTCCCATCAAGGGGGAATTGGAGAAGATTTCGGCGTTGAACGACCGCTCGCAATTGTCGGCGTTTGTGGCCGCCATGCGCCGCGACGGCTTCGGACCCTTCTTTGGCGTTTACGTGGGGGCCGACGAGATGAACAGTTCCATGAACATCGCCGTGGCTTACCAAGGCGGATTCAGTTTGGGCGAGCGGGAGTATTATTTGGAAAATGACGAGAACACGAAGAGCATCCGGAACCAGTATGAGGCGCACGTGGCCAAGATGTTTGAGTTAACGGGACTTGACGCGGAGCAGGCCAAAAAGGCCGCCGCGGACGTGATGACCGTGGAGACCCGCTTGGCCAAGAGCGCCAAGAGCGCCGTGGAATTGCGCGACCCGCATGCCAACTATAATAAAATGTCGGTGGCCCAATTACAAAAGGAGGTGCCGGGGATAGATTGGGACGCTTATTTCTCGGCCATAGGATTGAAAGGCTTGCAGGAAATTAATGTGGGACAAATCGCAGCCCTGGAGGAGGCGGCGGCTTTGATGGAGAAGGAAGATTTGGGCGTGCTGAAAAACTATCTGCAATGGAAAGTGTTGGATGCGGCCGCCGATTATTTGAGTGACGCTTTTGTGGAGGAGAACTTCAATTTCTACGGTAAAGTCCTTTCCGGGAAGCAGGAGATGCAAGCCCGTTGGAAGCGGGCCGTGTCGACGGTGGACGGCGTGCTCGGCGAGGCCGTGGGGCAGATGTACGTGGAAAAATATTTCCCGGCAGCGGCCAAAGAGCGCATGGTGAAGTTGGTGGCCAATCTGCAGCAGGCTTTGGGCGAGCGCATAAAAGGGCTGGCTTGGATGAGCGAAGAGACGAAGGCGAGAGCGTTGGAAAAACTGGCGGCTTTCCATGTGAAGATAGGCTATCCTGACAAGTGGCGCGATTATTCCAAATTGGACATCAAGAACGACTCTTATTGGGCCAACATCGTGCGGGCCAGCAATTTCGGTTTCGACTACATGATAGCCAAGGCGGGCAAGCCGGTGGACAAGGACGAGTGGTTGATGACCCCGCAGACGGTGAACGCATATTATAATCCCACGACCAATGAGATTTGTTTCCCGGCGGGAATCCTTCAACCTCCCTTCTTCGACATGAATTCCGACGATGCCTGCAATTACGGTGCGATTGGCGTGGTCATCGGGCACGAGATGACGCACGGATTCGACGACCAAGGACGGCAATACGACAAGGACGGCAACCTGAAGGACTGGTGGACGGAAGAGGACGCCAAGAATTTCAAAGAACGCGCGCAGGTGCTGGTGGATTGGTTCAACAATATCAAGGTGTTGCCGGACTTGAACGCCAACGGTCAGTTGACGCTCGGGGAGAACATTGCCGATTACGGTGGATTGCAGGTGGCTTACCAAGCCTTGCAAAAGGCAATGGCGGAGAATCCCCTCGGGAATGATGCCAACGGCTTCACTCCGGCTCAACGTTTCTTCCTGGCTTACGCCAATGTGTGGGCGGGCAACCAACGGGAAGAGTTCATCCGCCTCGTGACGAAGTCGGACCCGCACTCTTTGGGTCGCTGGCGGGTGAATGGGACGCTGCCCCATATTTCCGCATGGTATGACGCTTTTGGCGTGAAAGAGGGCGATGCCCTTTACCTCCCGGAAGAGCAAAGAGCCTCCATCTGGTAATCGGACGGAATACGGCATTGTTGATGAGCCGCAAGTCGTTAGGGCTTGCGGCTCGTTGTTTTTTCTTGTCCGCAGAGAAATAGCTGGCGATGGTTTCGGGAGGGAGGAGCATGAGATTGTCGGTAGGAAGAAGAGGCTCTTTTGCGTAGAGTGGGAGGATGAGGAGAAAATGCGAGGAGGATTGTTCATCGGGCGGGCTTGTTGGCTCGATGGTGTCGCTTCCGATTCGGAACTCCGTGGTCGTGATGCTGTGGTGGAGCGATTGTAGCGTGGCGTCGGAGAAAAATGCGGTGTCGGCTACCAATATGGAAAACTCGGAGTGGAGGACATTCCCTTCGTGGTCGAGCCACATTCTGACGCACGAACGGACGAGGGAATCCCTTGCGTCCAGCGAGTCCAGTTGCGCTTCCGAGAGATTTTCGGCGGCGATAATATTCATCCACGCTTGCAGGAATGGATAATTCATGCGGAAAGCCGACGAGGGCGAAGTGCGTCGGATTGCTTCGTGGGTTTCGGACGAGGGAATGAAAACCACCCGGGAGCCTTCATTGGCGGGGAAAGAGATGAACAGGAGTTCTTGTCCTTGCGTGCGCTCCCCGGACAAAATAGCGAGGAAGAGCAGTAAAAGAAATGGTGTTCTCATGTCATTAAGGTTTAAGGTGTTGTCGTTTGCATGGAGCCGTCTGTTGCGGTTGTTCATACTTTGCGAATTTACTGAGAAAATGTCGGAAAACGAAAATATTTGCCGGAGAAGTTGCGCAGAGGAGAATATTCGCTATATTTGCGGCGAGAATATTTCTTCGGGGCAGGGTGCAATTCCCTACCGGCGGTGAAAGTCCGCGACTCCCTTTCGAGGGACTGAACCGGTGGAATTCCGGTGCCGACGGTGAGAGTCCGGATGGTAGAAGAAGTGTTTGCGGTAAAAGAGTGTAAGTTTTTGAATCATATAAAGTGTTGCCCCGAATGTATGCGCATTCGGGTTTTTTTGCTATGGAAGCGAGAGATATTGAATACATGAGAAGGGCAATTGAATTGGCCGACAGGGGGCTGGGATTCACGAATCCCAATCCTTTGGTGGGTGCGGTGATTGTCAAGGACGGGCGAGTTATCGGCGAGGGGTGGCACGAGCGTTACGGGCAATGGCACGCCGAGCGAAACGCCCTGAGAAATTGCGTTGGCGACCCTCGTGGAGCCACGATGTACGTGACGCTTGAACCGTGTTGCCACCACGGCAAGACCCCTCCCTGCGCTGAGGCCCTCGTGGAAAGCGGCCTCGCTCGGGTGGTGGTCGGAATGAAGGACCCCAACCCCTTGGTGGCGGGCAAAGGGATTGCCCGTTTGCGGGAAGCGGGGATTGAGGTGGAGTGTGGTTTGGAGGAAGAAACGTTGCGGGAGCAAAACCGGGTGTTTTTGAAATACATACAGACCCGCCGACCGTGGGTGGTGATGAAAACGGCGATGACGCTTGACGGGAAAATAGCGACCCGCGCGGGTGATTCTCGTTGGGTCACGGGCGAGGCGGCCCGGACCGAGGGGCATGAGCTGCGGAGCCGTTTGATGGCCATCATGGTGGGCATTGGCACCGCCTTGGCGGACAATCCCCTGCTGACCTGTCGGATAGAGGGACGGGAAGTGCGGCAACCTGTCCGGGTGGTGGTGGATAGTCAGGCCCGCCTGCCTCTGGACTCTCGTTTGGTGGCTACCGCTGGAGAGTGCCGTACCATCGTGGCACATACCCGTTTCGCCTCCGCCGGGCGGCTGAAAGCCTTGGCTGCGGCGGGTGTGAAAGCGTGGCTGTGTGAGGATCGGGAGGGATTGGTGGATGTCGAAAGCCTTTCCCGTCTGTTGGGCGAGCGGGGTGTCGATTCCGTCCTGCTTGAGGGCGGGGGCAATTTGAACTTTTCCTTCCTCCGGCAAGGGCTGGTGGACGAGCTGTACGCTTTCGTCGCACCCAAGATTGTGGGCGGTGCTGACGCCAAAACGCCCGTGGAGGGACGGGGAGTGGACCGCATGGCCGACGCCTTGCCTTTCCGCTTGCGGGAAATGAGACAAGTGGGCGAGGACGTGCTGTTGAGGTTCTTAAAGTAAAACGTAAAACGAAGCATAACCATGTTCACGGGAATAATAGAGGAAATCGGGACAATCAAAAACATACGGCGGGGCGGGAAAAGCGTCGTGCTGGAAGTGCGCGCGGACAAAGTGTTGCGGGATTTGCAAGTGGGTGACAGCATTGCCACCAACGGCGTGTGCCTCACGGTAATCTCTTTCTCGGCGGAAGCCTTTTGCGCCGACGTCATGCCGGAGACCATGAGCCGCACCAATCTTGGCTGCTTGCGGTCCGGCAGCCGGGTGAACCTCGAGCGGGCGCTCACGCTGAGCAGTCGCCTCGGGGGGCACATCGTGACGGGCCATGTGGACGGCACGGGCGAGATTCGTTCCAAGGAACGGGACGACAATGCCGTGTGGGTCACCATTGCCGCCTCGCCGGACGTCTTGCGCTACGTAGTGGAGAAAGGCTCCATCGCCATAGACGGCATCAGCCTCACGGTGGCCGCCGTCGGCGACACGTCGTTCTCCGTGTCGCTCATCCCCCACACGCGGGGAGAGACCACCTTGGCGGACAAGACCGTCGGCGAGACGGTCAATCTGGAGAACGACGTGCTTGCGAAGTATGTGGAGAAACTCCTGCGTCCCCGTGCGGACGAGGATGCCCCTACGCCCCGGTCGGGCGGATTGACGCTCGACTTCCTGCGGGCCAACGGTTTTTAATGGAAAGTGAAACATAAACGACAAAAGATATATGGACGAGTTTAAATTTAGTACGATAGAAGAAGCGGTGGAGGATTTGAAGGCGGGCAAGATGATTATAGCCGTCGACGACCCCGACCGCGAGAACGAGGGCGACCTGATATGCGCCGCCGAGCACGCCACGTTGGAAAACGTGAATTTCATGGCTTCCTACGCCAAAGGACTGATTTGCATGCCGATGAGCAAGGCGATGACGAACAAGTTGGGATTGGAGCAGATGGTGGCGACGAATACCGACAACCACTGCACGGCGTTCACCGTCTCCATCGACCACGTGGCGACCACCACTGGCATCTCCGCCCTTGAGCGCTCCATCACGGCCATGAAAGCCGTGGAGGACGATGCCAAGCCTTCCGATTTCCGCCGCCCCGGCCACATGTTTCCCCTCGAGGCGAGGGAAGGGGGTGTGCTGGTGCGCACGGGCCATACGGAGGCCACCGTCGACCTGATGCGCATCGCCGGGCTGAAGGAATGCGGCCTGTGCTGCGAGATCATGCGGGAGGACGGCACCATGATGCGCACTCCCGAGTTGAAGGAGTTCGCCCGCCGTCACGGCTTGCGCATGATTACCGTGGCCGACCTCATTAACTACCGTCGCCGGACGGAGATTCTCGTCAAGCGGGTGACGGAGGCAAAATTGCCCACGAAGTACGGCGACTTCGAAGCCTTCGGTTACGTGAACATCATCAACGGCGAGCACCACGTGGCCCTCGTCAAGGGCGACGTGACCACGGACGAGCCGGTGCTCTGCCGCGTCCACTCCGAGTGCCTCACGGGCGACGTGTTCGGCTCCCTACGCTGCGACTGCGGCGACCAGCTCGCCGAGGCTATGCGCCGCATCGCCCAACGGGGACGGGGCGTGCTCCTCTACATGCGCCAGGAGGGACGCGGAATCGGTCTCATCAACAAGCTCCGGGCCTACCATCTGCAGGACGAGGGCATGGACACCGTGGAGGCCAATCTCGCCCTCGGCTTCAAGCCCGACCTGCGGGAGTACGGCACGGGCGCGGAAATCCTGGCAGACCTCGGGGTGAAGAAGATGATTCTGATGACCAATAACCCCGCCAAAATCAGCGGACTGGAGGGATACGGCATTGAAATCGTCGGCCGCGAGCCCATCGTGATGACGTGCAACGAGAAAAACGAGTTCTACATGTACACCAAATACAAGAAAATGGGCCACATGCTCCACGTGCGCGACAAGGAGGAGGTGGCCAAGTTGCGGGAAGAATTGAAAAACAAACAATAAAACGAATGACCATGAATCTTTTGGAAGGAAAACTATTGGCGGAGGGGCAACGCATAGGCATTGTCGCCGCCCGGTTCAACGAGTTTATCACGAGCAAACTGATTGGCGGGGCGTTGGACGCCTTCAAGCGCCACGGCGGCAACGAGGCGGACGTGGACCTGGCCTGGGTGCCGGGAGCTTTTGAGATTCCCCTCGTCGCCAAGCGGATGGCCTCCACCGGCAAGTACGACGCCGTCGTGTGTCTCGGTGCCGTGATTCGCGGGGCCACTCCCCACTTTGACATGGTGGCCAACGAGGCCACCAAGGGCATCGCCAACGTGGGCCTGCAGAGCGGCGTGCCCGTCATCTTCGGCGTGCTGACCACGGACTCCATCGAGCAGGCCGTGGAACGCGCCGGCACGAAGGCGGGCAACAAGGGCTTCGACGCCATGACCACCGCCATCGAGATGGTGAACCTCTTGAAACAAATCTGACCTTTCCTGCGGGACGATTGCTTCGTTCTTCCTCCTGTCTTTCCGGGGGGATTCCGGGTGGTTGCTGGGGGTTTCCCCTGAATCACTCCTGAATATGGCCTGAATGACCCCTGTCCACGGACAGGGGTCATTCAGGCCATATTCAGGCGAAATAGACGCAAAATCCCCGGGAACTCCCCGGCGACCTCCCGGAAACATTGGAGGAAGGGTAGGGGTATGGGGGAACGGCATTTCGACACTGCCCCGGCCTCATCTTCCCTTTGTTCAATCGTCAGGAGCCTCGGAGCGAGGCCGCTTTCCCGCTTGCGCCCGTGGCGGATGCGCATGCGTGGGGCGTGTCCTTGTTCCGTCCGTCTTTCTGCATCTCGCTTGTCATGCCCCACCACTCCGAGTGCTTAGTTCCACGACGTACTCCTGCGGCGCTGCGCTCTCCGCAAGGACGGCGTGGACTTTGTCCGTAGCCTCTTATTTGGCTATTTCCTATGGAGTCTTTTTGAGGGCTGGCGGGTGTCTGCCTCGGGGTAGGGGAGAGGCGGGTGAAATAATTGGACGGGGATGGGGGGCAAATCCGCGATTTTGATTACTTTTGCGGGAAATTTTTGAAGGAAGCACGATGGATATACTGGACGACACGGAAGATTTCTACCGAAAGGTGGAATACTTCAATAAGGAAAGAACGGAAAAATTGAGTTACCATTACCGGGAGATTCTGAAGCTGCTGGGGGAGGATCCGGAGCGGGAGGGGTTGGAGAAGACGCCCTACCGGGTGGCGAAGGCGATGCAGTTCATCACGAAGGGATACCACGAGGACCCGGAGGAGATTCTGCGGTCGGCGCTTTTTCAGGAGAAGTACCGGCAGATGGTGATTGTGAAGGACATCGAGGTGTATTCCATGTGCGAGCACCACATGCTGCCCTTCATCGGGAAGGCGCACGTGGCCTATATCCCGAACGGGCACATCACGGGGCTGAGCAAGATCGCACGCGTGGTGGAAGCGTTCTCGCGGCGGTTGCAGGTGCAGGAGCGGCTGACGACGGACATCATGAACTGCATCGACAAGACGCTGAATCCGCTGGGAGTGGCGGTGGTGATAGAGGCGCAGCACATGTGCATGATCCTGCGGGGCGTGCAGAAACAGAACTCGATAACGACGACGTCGGCGTTCAGCGGGGCTTTCGAGCGGCTGGCGACGCGGGAGGAGTTCATCAGACTAATCAGCAACAAGTTTCATTAATTAAATAAGGGATTATGAAAAAAGCATTTGTTTTTCCAGGGCAAGGCGCCCAGTTCGTGGGAATGGGCAAGGACTTGTATGAGACATCGGCGGAAGCGAAGACGTTATTCGAGAAAGCAAACGAAATTCTCGGGTTCCGGATTACCGATTTGATGTTCGAGGGGACGGACGAGGATTTGAAGCAGACGAAGGTGACGCAACCGGCCATTTTCCTGCACTCGGTGATATTGGCGAAGTCGCTGACGGAGCGTCCGGACATGGTGGCGGGACACTCGTTGGGCGAGTTCTCGGCGCTGGTGGCGAACGGGGCGTTGTCGTTCGAGGACGGGCTGAGGCTGGTGCACGCCCGCGCGCTGGCGATGCAGAAGGCTTGCGAGGCGAACCCGTCGACGATGGCCGCCATCATCGGGCTTTCGGACGAGGTGGTGGAAAACACTTTGAAAGAGATAGACGAGGTGGTGGTGCCCGCCAATTACAATTGCCCGGGGCAAATCGTGATTTCGGGCAGCATGAAGGGAATTGAGACCGCCTGCGAGAAACTGAAAGCGGCAGGGGCCAAGCGGGCGTTGCCGCTGAAGGTGGGGGGGGCGTTTCACTCGCCGCTGATGGAGCCGGCGCGGCAGGAGCTGGCGGACGCCATCGAGCGCACGACGTTCTCGACGCCGACGTGCCCGGTGTACCAGAACGTGAACGCAAGACCGTTCACCGACCCGGGGCAAATCAAGGAGAATCTTATCGCTCAGCTGACGGCATCGGTGCACTGGACGCAGACGGTGCAGAACATGATAGCCGACGGGGCGACGTCGTTCTTGGAGATCGGGCCGGGGAAGGTGCTCCAAGGGCTTATCAAAAAAGTTGACCCCGCGGCGGAAACCAACGGGATTCAATAAAAAATAAAGCCTTCGGATTCGGAGGCTTTGTTTTTATTACTATCTTTATTCGCTGAAAACATCATGCAACCATGTCGAACGAGAAGAAGCACATATCGAGGACAAAGAAGATAAGACACAGGCGATTACAATATTCTTTCAGGATAAGCGTGTTGTTCGTCATCTGTGGATTGATCGTGTTTTTGTTCCCGAAAATAGAGAATTTCAAGTATTCTTTCCAGAAAGGGATGCTGTGGAAATACGAGACCTTGAATGCGCCTTTCGATTTTCCGATACACAAAACGGTGGAGGAGCTGAAGGAGGAGGTGGAGCACATCAGGCGGGAGCAGCCGCCCATTTTCGTGTTTAACGCCAACGTGCTGCCCGGGCAACTGAAGCAGCTCAACGAGCGGGTGAACCGTTTCAGAACGGGCAAGAACGAGGCGCAGATCAATCAATTCGTCGAGAAGTTCAAGGAGATTTACGAGAAGGGCATTATCCTCATGCCCACGCAGTTGAGCGAGAAGGAGGTGAAGTCGGTCCTTATCATCCGGGACAACATCGCCAGGGAGGAGAAGATGGAGGACGTGTACACGCTGAAGAAGGCCTATTCCACGCTGACCGACTTCGTCAACAGCCTTGCGTTGGGCAAAAGCACGAAAGAAAACCTGACGGGAGTGAACCTGAACGACATGCTGAAATCGAACCTCGACTACGATGCCAGCCGGACGGAGGCGGCCATCGAGAACAGCGTGAAGAAAATCAGTCCGACGCAGGGGATGGTGCGCCAAGGGGAGCAAATCATCGCCAACGGGGAGCTGGTGACGGCCGAAAAATACAAATTGCTCAACTCTTTTCGCATCGAACACGAGCAAGATTTGGGCTCCACTAGCGACAAGGTGAAAATCACCATCGCGCAGACGATTTTGACGCTGATAGCCATGATGAGCTTCTCTTTGTTCCTTTATTATACTCGGAAACGATTGTTTTACAATAACAAAGACTTCTTTTTCCTGCACAGCATGTTCCTGCTGACGGTGGCCTTGGCGAGCCTGAGTTATTACCAGCATTGGAACATTTTTGCCATACCGGTGTTGTTTTTCCCCATTATCGTGAACATACTTTTCGGGTCGCGGGCGGCGCTGTACCTGCTGCTGGGCATCAGTTTGCTGGTGTCGTACTACGCTCCGAACAATTACATGTACGTGTTCATGCAAATATCGGGGGGAATCGTGGCCATTTTCAGCCTGTCGCACCTGCAACGGCGCTCGCAGTTGTTCATCGCACTGGGAGCCATTTTCTTGACCTACACGCTCGTGTACGGCGCCTTCACGCTGATACAGGAGGGGACGTTGCGGACACAGCAGTTGTTCCCGCTAGTGTTCCTTATGATTAACACGCTGTTGCTCAGTTTGGTTTATCCGGTGCTTTATCTGGTGGAACGGCTGTTCGGCTACACGTCGGAAATCAGCCTGCTGGAGTTCTCGAACCCGAACCATCCGGTGTTGCGCCAACTGACGAAGAAGGCGCCGGGGACCTTCCAGCACTCGCTGATGGTGGCCAATTTGGCGGAAGAGGCCATTTACCACATCGGGGGAAGCCCCTTGCTCGCCAGGACGGGAGCATTGTACCACGATATCGGGAAGATGTACAGTCCGCTCATGTTCATCGAGAACCAAACGGGAGGGCTCAACCCCCACGGCAATCTGGATTTCGACGAAAGCGCGCGACTGATTATCGAGCACGTGACCAAAGGGGTGGAGTTGGCCAACAAGTACAAGCTGCCGGAAAGCATCATCGACTTTATCCGGACCCACCACGGGAAGAGCAAGGTGAAATATTTTTATTATTCGTACAAGAACAAATATCCAGACAATGAGGTGGACGAGGCCGCGTTCACGTATCCGGGGCCGGACCCCGTGAAAAAAGAGTGCGCCGTGGTGATGATGGCCGATTCGGTGGAGGCCGCCTCCCGCTCGCTGGAAATCAAAAACGAAGAGAATCTGTCCAAGTTGGTGAGCGACATCATCGACACCCAACTGCGGGAAGGACGGTTCGCCAACGCCGACATCACATTCCAAGACATCAAGCACGTGAAGCTCGTGTTCACGGAAATGCTGGTGAACGTGTACCACGCCCGCATCGCTTATCCGAAATTGCAACAAAAATCACAACCTAATACCTAAATAAAATGGCACAAAAACCAATTACAATCAAAGACATTGCAGAAAAACTGAATATTTCTGTGTCTACCGTTTCCAGAGCGCTGAAAGACAATCACGAAATCAGCGCCCAGACCCGAAAGGCCGTGCAAGACCTCGCCAAAGAGCTGGGATACAAACCCAATCCTATCGCTGTAGCCCTGAAGACTCACAAGAGCTACTCCATCGGGGTGGTGGTCCCGCAAATTGTGAGCACTTTCTTCGCCACGGTGGTAAGGGAAATCGAGGACATGGCGGACTCTTACGGATACAACGTGTTGGTCATGTCGTCCAACGAGAGCATGGCCAAGGAGAAGAAAAACGTGGACGTGCTTTTGGCCAACCGCACGGACGGCATAATCCTGTCGTTCACGCACGAGACTGACAATTACGAGCACGTGAAGATGATTCAAAACCTGGGGATTCCTCTCGTGCTGTTTGACCGGACGACTAACGAGCTGGAGGTGTCCAAAGTGGTGACTGACAGCATGGCCGGAGGATTCCTAGCCACCCAGCATTTGATTTCCGAGGGATGCAGGAAAATAGCCTTGCTGATGGGGCCCGGCCACGTGAACAGTGGCGGCAACCGCAAAGAAGGCTATGAAAGGGCTTTGGCGGCGAATAATGTCCCGATAAGGCCCGAGTACATATGCCGGTGCGCCGATTTCAGCATGGAAGCCGGGAAAGAAGCGGCGTTGAAACTGTTGAGCCTTCCCGACAGACCGGACGCGTTTTTCGGAATCTCGGACGACTTGGCCATCGGGGCGATGGAGGCCATCAAAGAAAAAGGTCTTTCCATCCCGCAGGACGTGGCCATCGTGGGATTCTCGAACACCAAGCGTTCCCGCTACATGACCCCGACGCTGAGCACCATCAATCAGTTCCCGGAAAGAATCGGGAAGGCGGCGGCCTACATTCTTTTTGAGCAAATCATAAACAGCAAATACGCCAAAATCAAAAAGGAAGTTGTTCCGTGTGAACTAATCGTGCGTGATTCCTCTTCCCGGAGAAGCGCAAAGAATTAATTCACAGTTAAAGATTATTAAAGCGGAGCATTCATTCGTATCCGTCATTATTTTTGTAAAGGATAAAAGACAAACGCACATATGAACGTAATTGTTGAAGACCTGACAAAAATATTCGAGTTCCAGAAAGTCGTCGATTCCATCTCTTTCCGGGCACAGAAAGGAGAAATCCTCGGCTTGCTGGGACCGTACGGAGCCGGCAAATCGACGACGTTGAGAATGCTGGCGGGCTTGCTTGCCCCGACGCAAGGAACCATCCGCTTTGATAATTACACTTACGCCAAAAACTCCAACAAAATCAAGAACCTAATCGGTTATCTTCCCGAGCAAACTCCTTTGTACGACTCGATGAACGTAATCGATTTTTTGTTTTTTCTGGCCAGGCTGCACAACATCCCCCGCTACAAGATAACCTCGAGGGTGCTCGACATGATAAGTCTGTGCGGACTGGACCATGAGAAACACAAGCTCATCCGGGAATTGTCCAAAGGACACCGGCAACGGCTGGGCATAGCGCAAGCGTTAATCCACGACCCGGAGGTGCTGCTGCTTGACGAGCCGACGACAGGCCTGGATCCGAACCAATCTTTTGGGATTCGGGAAATCATAAAGACGGTGGGACAAGACAAAACCATTGTCATCAGTTCCCATATCCTGTCGGAAATCGAAAACACGTGCGACCGGGTCATGATCATCAGCAAAGGCAAAATCGTGGCAAATGGGACCACCGCAGAGTTGAGGCGGGACTCCAGTTCGGGATACAGCCTGAGAATTTCTATCAAGGGAGACGACACTCCCGTCATCCACGAGGCGTTGTGCGAATTACCGCAGGTGCAAGACATCCAAATTTTGCACAAGCAAGAGTTTGAGTTGCGTTGCGCGCCCGAATCCGAAATCGAAAAAACCATTTTCGAGTTGTGCAAAAACAACGACTGGTATATCACAGAAATGACACCGATTCAAACAAGATTAGAAGACGTTTTCCGCCAGGTAACTCAAAATTAACGCCCATGAACCCCATAAAAGTCATCATCCATAAAGAAATAAACGTGGCGTTCAACTCCCTGCCGACGTACATAGCCTTTATCATTTTCTTTTGCATCACGGGATTCATTTACTGGTTGTCGCCCCAAAACATCTTTTACACGGGCCAGGCCTCACTGACTTATTTGTTCAGCGTCTTTTACGAGGTGCTTTATTTTTTGATTCCCGCGTTGACGATGAAAAGCATCGCCGCAGAGAAGCGAGACGGGACATTCCAATTGCTCTTTTCCAAGCCGGTCAAGACCTGGCAGTTGCTCATGGGCAAATATTTTGCCATCCAGTCGGAAGTGCTGTTGTGCCTGGCCTTGACGCTCCCCTACTATGTCACAATCGCCTCGTTGGGCCATGTGGACCACGCCATCGGTTTCTGCGGTTATCTGGGGCTCATTTTTACGAGCGGCTGTTACATCAGCATCGGCATTTTCGCTTCTTCGCTGACGAGCAACCCTATAATCGCTTTCTTTTCGACATTCGCCATATCTTTGTGGTTTCAATTTCTGTTCGAGCTCATCGGCTCATGGCTCAACAACACATTCTTGAGCGGATTCTTCGGATATTTGTCCATCAGCGAGCATTTCGACACGATATCGAGAGGCATTGTCGACACGAAAGATATCGTGTTCTTTTTGTCGCTCATCACCATATTCCTCGCATTGACAAGATATGTGATTTGCAAACGTAGAATTTAACAGGCCCACGGTATGAAAAAACACAGATTGTTATACAACCCCACTTTTCTGATTTTGTCGCTCGTGGCGATAAACATCGTATCGTGTGTTCTCTTCGTCCGACTCGACCTCACGCGGAATAAAAAATATTCGCTCAGTCCAGTCAGCAAAAACATGTTGGGAAGAATCCATGAAGAAATTACGGTCAATTTATATTTGTCCAGCGACTTGTCGCCCGACAAGATAAAGCTAAGCAAAGAATTCAAGAATTTGTTGAAGGAATATAAAGCGCTAAGCAATAATGCGCTAACCATCAACACAATTATCCCGGACTCCAGAGAGAAAGAATTGCAAGCGATTCAAAACGGCATCGAGCCATTCTCTCAAGAACTAACCGAGCGGGACATGGTGAAAATTCAGCGGGTATATTTCGGGGCCACCGTGCAAATCGGAGACAAAAAAGGTGTCATCCCTTATATTTCCTCCCATACCCCTCTCGAATACGAGATGACTCGCATTTTAAAAGACGCTTGCGACACGGTCAAGCCCAAGGTGGGGTTTATCCAAGGGCATCAGGAAATCGCCCCTCCTCTTCTCTCGCAGGTTATCCATGAATTGTACCCCATAGCTATCGCCGACACGGTCAGCCTGCGACAGGATTCCGTGCTGAATCAATATAAAGTGCTCTGCGTGGTCGGTCCAAAAGACAGTTATTCTTCCCAGGACATTGAAACATTGAAGCAATATCTGCGTCAAGGAGGACGGATGTTCATCGCTTTGAATCACGCTGTGGGACAAATTAAAAACAATCAAAGTAACGGATTCATCAACCGGGTGGGGCTGGAAGACATGCTGGAAGAATTCGGACTGAAAATCAAATATGACTTTGTCGTAGACCGCAGATGCGGAAGCATTGTCGTGCAACAAGAGTTGGGATTCATCCCCTTGCAAACACGCATTGATTTTCCCTATTTTCCTATTATCCAGAACTTCAGCTCGCATTTAATCACCAAGGGATTAAACGCCATATCCCTTCAGTTCGCCAGCAGTATGGAGAATGTCTCCACGGCCTCGCCTTACCGGTTTACTCCTTTGGCCAAGTCTTCCAACATATCCGGCATACAAGAAGTGCCGGTGTTCTTTAATCTCATGAAGACATGGACCACGAAACACGATTTCAACCATCCGAACAATATTGTTGCCGCCCTTTTGACAAACGAAGAGGACAATAGCGCCCTTGTCGTCATATCGGATGCCGACTTCATGGTCAACAACTCCTATGATTTGTTGCACCATGACAATATCAATTTTGCCATCAACTCCATCGAATGGCTGACGGATGATTCCGGTTTGATTAAATTAAGGAACAAATTCATCGACAACCAAGTCTTGAAACCCATTGACGATACGACACGTACCATGTTGAAATATCTCAATTTCTCATTGCCCATAATCATAATATTGCTAATCGCCTTATATCATTATCGCTCTTACAAAACGAAGCGGCTCCGCCGTTCCCGCCCAAAATACATCGACTGACACCATTGGTGTGCGGCTCGTCATGTCGAATAATGTGTTATAAGTCAGTGTGTTCTGTAGTGTAATTTTCTTTTGTCTAGAATTATCTCACCTTTTCTTGGATATTTCCAAGAAAATATTAGGAATTGCTCCTTTTTTT
>CALUHX010000044.1 GCA_944320555.1 uncultured Butyricimonas sp.
GGCTTGTCGTCACGTTCCTCCTTTTTACTGACATAAGTTTACTCTTTTTAAAGTCAACTTATTTAGGATAAGACAGTCTTTCCGGCTTCGGAAAGCAGGGGGCAACTTGGGGGAAGGGGGCGGGTAGGTAGGGTGTAGCAAGGATTCTGCTATTTGTCTGCTATTTGTTTCCTATTTGTTTGCTATTTGTTCGCAAATACAAATCCAATCTCAAATAAATCGCTCACCACTCTCTAACCCCAAGCTACACCCTCCTTGCCACCAAGATACCCGCCGGATACCCCCAAGACAGGCGCAGAAAGAATAGCGAAACAGGATATGTCCCCGGCAAAACCGCAACGCACTGTCATCCCGCTGGCGGAAACAATCCGGCTCGAATGAGAAAACAAACAAGAATTTCCGCCACAGAATTTTGTATCATGGAAAGATTGGTTATCTTTGCCGTCATTCTGAAGGGGGTGCCTAAGGACGGAGAAGAGCCGTCCTGCCCGAAGGCGAAAGCCACGCGGGTCAATACAACGGGCTGAGATTATACCCATGAACCTGATGCGGGTAATGCCGACGTAGGGAACGTGACAGATGACCATTTCCGTTTTTAACCTCCCGACGAATCGATTATTAACCATAAAATAACCGCTATGCAGGTATATATCAATGACAAAGCGTTGGAATGCCCGGAGAACGCCACGCTGCGGGAGGCATTGGAAACGAACGGGATAGAAACAAGGCACGTGGCCGTGGCCGTGGACCTCACGGTGATTCCCCGAGGCGAGTGGGACACCACCCGGCTGAAAGACGGAAGCAAAATCATCATCATCAAGGCCGTGCAGGGAGGATGACCGGCACGGCGAGAATCAAAACAGCATGTCACATCAAAAAGATAAACCATGAGTCAAGAATTCAACATTTCAAGCGGCCCGCTGCCCGGGTCTGAAAAGATTTACGTGAAAGGCGAGATGTTCGACATCGAGGTGCCGATGCGACGAATCAACCTGTCTCCCACGGTGGACACGGACGGGACGAAGGTGGAAAACGAACCGGTGGTGGTGTACGACACGTCGGGGCCCTACACGGACCCGGATTACCGGGTGGACCTGCACAAGGGGCTGCCCAAGATACGGGAACGCTGGATAGAGGAACGGGGCGACACGGAGAAACTGGCGGGACTAAGCTCGGAATACGGACGGGCGCGCCAAAACGACCCGTCGCTGGACTTCCTGCGTTTCGAGCACGTGAACACGACGCCCCGGGTGGCCAAGGCCGGACACGGAGTGACACAAATGTATTACGCCCGCAAAGGCGTCATCACCCCGGAAATGGAGTTCGTCGCCATCCGTGAGAACCAATTGGCCGACAAGATTCGGGAACAATACAAAAAAGAAAAAGGCGAGCCGCTGGGCGCCCGCATTCCGGAACACATCACCCCGGAGTTCGTGCGTCAGGAAGTGGCCGCCGGACGGGCCATCATCCCCGCCAACATCAACCACCCGGAAAGCGAGCCGATGATTATCGGACGCAACTTCCTCGTGAAGGTGAACGCCAACATCGGCAACTCCCCCATCACCTCCACCATCTCGGAGGAGGTCGAGAAGGCCGTGTGGGCTTTCCGCTGGGGAGCGGACACCATCATGGACCTCTCCACGGGGCGCAACATCCACGAGACGCGGGAATGGATTATCCGCAACTCCCCCGTGCCGGTGGGGACGGTGCCCTTGTACCAAGCCCTGGAGAAGGTGCGCGGGAAAGTGGAGGACCTCAACTGGGACATCTTCCGCGACACCCTCATCGAGCAGGCCGAGCAGGGCGTGGACTACTTCACGATTCACGCCGGACTGCGGTGGCACCACGTGCCGCTGACGCTGAACCGCCTCACGGGCATCGTCTCCCGGGGAGGGGCCATCATGGCGCACTGGTGCACCACGCACAAGCAAGAGAGCTTCCTGTACGACCACTTCGAGGACATCTGCGAGATTCTCGCCCGCTACGACGTGGGCATTTCCATCGGCGACGGCCTGCGCCCCGGATGCCTGGCCGACTCGAACGACGAGGCGCAAATCGCCGAGCTGAAGACACTGGGCGAGCTGGCGAGAGTGGCCCGCAAACACGACGTGCAGGTCATCATCGAGGGACCCGGACACGTGCCCATGCAGAAAATCAGGGAGAACATGCGCCTCGAGCTGGAATATTGCGACGAGGCCCCGTTCTACACCCTCGGGCCGCTCGTGACGGACATCGCCCCCGGATACGACCACATCACCTCGGCCATCGGCGGGGCGATGATAGCCTGGTACGGCACTTCCATGCTCTGCTACGTGACGCAAAAGGAACACCTCGGACTGCCAAACCGGGAGGACGTGAAGGAAGGCGTCATCACCTTCAAGCTGGCCGCCCACGCAGCCGACCTGGCAAAGGGACACCCGGCCGCCTATTACCGGGACTACGCCATGAGCAAGGCCCGCTTCGAGTTCCGCTGGAAAGACCAGTTCCACCTGGCCCTCGACTCGGAAAAGGCGCTCAAGTTCCACGACGAGACCCTGCCGGCCGAAGGACACAAGGAGGCGCACTTCTGCTCCATGTGCGGAGAGCACTTCTGCTCCATGCGGGCCAGCGAGAAACTGCGCAAAAAGATTAACAAGGAGTAAGCGATGATTATCGTCATAACGTCACCGAACGACCTGCCCGAGGAGGAGGAGATTGCCAACCGACTGTTCGAGAACGGCCTGCACGCGTTGCACCTGCGCAAACCGGGCGCGCCAAGGGAGCGGTACGAGCGGTTCATCCGGGGCATCGCTCCCCGCTTCCGGGAGCGGGTGGTGGTTCACGACTATCCGGAACTGGCCGAGGCATACGGATTGAGGGGCATCCACCTGAGACACGGGGAAATCGCCAGGGCGGAAGAGTGGAAAGACCTGTCCGTAAGCGTGTCGTGCCACTCGTTCGAGGAAATCAGGCGGTTGCCTTTCCGCCCCGCCTACGTGTTCCTCAGCCCCGTGTTCGACAGCATTTCCAAAGAAGGCTACCGGGCGGCGTTCCACCCGGACGAGTTGCGGCGGTTCCTGCGGGAGGAAGACATCCCGGTGGTCGCCCTCGGCGGCGTGACGGCGGAGAACGCCGACCAATGCCGGGAGATGGGATTCGCGGGCGTCGCCTTGCTGGGCCACATCTGGGAGCACCCGGGCGAGGCCGAGCGGCGCTTCAAGGCGATATTTCCGGACACCGCGCTGAGCGTGGCCGGATTCGACCCCTGCGCGGGAGCCGGCATCACAGCCGACACGAAGACTTTCGAGGAATTGGGCGTCTACGGCCTGGGGGCGGCCTCCGCCGTCACGTTCCAGAACCAGGACGAGTACTTGGGCACCCGCTGGCTGCCGGCCGAAGACATCTCTCGGCAGGTGGAGACGCTGGCCCGCAAGTTCTCGCCGCGCTTCGTGAAAATCGGGCTAATCGAAAACTTTGAGACTTTGCTCCACATGGCAAAGACCCTCAAACGGGAATGGCCCCGCACCCGCATCATCTGGGATCCCATACTGAAAGCAAGCGCCGGACAGGTCTTCCACGAAACGGCAAGCCGGAAGACGCTGGAGGAAATTCTGGACTTCATCTACCTGCTCACCCCGAACGCCGAAGAGGCCAAAGCCCTGTTCGGCGACGCAACGGACGAGGCGTTGCAGGCCGTCTGCCGCCGCCACGGGACGAACATCCTGCGGAAAGGCGGGCACGAGACAGGCGCACTGTCCTCCGACCGGCTCATCACCCCGGAAAGCCTGGAGACCTTCTCCGTGGCAAGGGCACCGGTCGGCAAGCACGGCACGGGTTGCGCGCTTTCCGCCGCCATCGTCTCTTTCCTCACGCTGGGCTATCCCCTCGCAGAAGCCTGCCGTCAAGGGCAATGGTACGTGAACCGTTTCATCCGCTCCAACGCCGGCAAACTGGGAATCCACCACCAAATGGAAACAAGCCGCCCCGACCTGTACTCTATTCCCCTGCAATACATCACGGATTATCGGGAAGACATGAGCGTGGTCGAACAAGTGGAGGCCGTGTGCCGGGGCGGGTGCCGCTGGGTGCAACTGCGCATGAAGGAGGCAAGCCTTGAAGAACTTTTGGAAACGGGACGGAAAGTGAAAGCCGTATGCCGGAAGCACGGGGCCCTGTTCATCGTGAACGACAACGTGGAGGCCGCCCTCATACTGGACGCCGACGGTGCGCACCTCGGCAAAGAAGACATGGATCCCCGGGAAGCCCGCAAACTGCTGGGTCCCTCGAAAATCATCGGAGGAACGTGCAACACGCTGGAGGACATCGAGACCCGCTGCCGCCAAGGAGTGGACTACATCGGCCTCGGCCCCTTCACCTACACCTCCACGAAGAAGAAACTCAGCCCCATCCTCGGCCTCGAAGGCTACCGACGCCTGATGGAAGCCTGCCGGGAACGGGGCATCCGCCTGCCCGTCCACGCCATCGGGGGAATCACGGAAAACGACATTCCGCCCATCCTTGCCACCGGCGTCTCGGGCGTGGCCCTTTCCTCCCTGCTGAAAAACAGCGGGGACATGACAACAAAAACAACAGAAATAATCAATATCATTCGACATGCAACCATTAAAAATAGCTGACAAGACATTCACTTCCCGCCTATTCACGGGAACAGGCAAATTCGCCTCCAACCAACTGATGGAAGACGCCATACTGGCCTCCGGGTCGCAACTGGTGACCGTCGCCCTGAAACGGGTGAACATGGACGGAAAAGAGGACGACATTCTGGCCCACCTCCAAGCCCCGCACATCACCCTGCTGCCCAACACGTCCGGCGTGCGCACCGCCAAAGAGGCCGTGTTCGCCGCCCAACTGGCGAGGGAAGCCTTGGGCACGAATTGGCTCAAGCTGGAAATCCATCCCGACCCCAAATACCTGCTTCCCGACCCGATAGAGACATTGAAGGCCACCGAGGAGCTGGCCAAGCAGGGATTCGTCGTGCTGCCTTACATCCAGGCCGACCCGGTGCTCTGCAAACACCTGGAGGAGGCCGGAGCGGCCACCGTCATGCCTCTCGGCGCGCCCATCGGCACGAACAAAGGGCTGGTGACGCGCGACCTGCTGGAAATCATCATCGAGCAAAGCAACGTGCCCGTCATCGTGGACGCGGGCATCGGCGCCCCCTCACACGCCGCCGCCGCCATGGAGATGGGAGCGGCCGCCGTGTTGGTCAACACGGCCATCGCCGTCTCCGCCAATCCCGTGGAAATGGGACGCGCCTTCAAACTGGCCGTGGAGGCCGGACGCACGGCCTACGAGGCCAAACTCGCCCGCCAGCACCAACACGCGCAGGCAAGCTCGCCATTGACATCATTCCTCGACTAACCATCAAATCTGCAAAGACATGACATTTTACGACATCATACGCGAATACGACTGGGACGAGGTGAGACAAAGCATCTCGGACAAAACAAAAGACGACGTGCTCGCCGCCATCAACACCCCCCACCGGACACTGGAGGATTTCAAGGCGCTGATTTCCCCCGCCGCCGCACCTTTTCTGGAAGACATGGCGCGGGAATCCAACCGCCTGACGCTGGAACGCTTCGGCAACACCATCCAGCTCTACATCCCCCTCTACGTCTCCAACTACTGCACCAATTTCTGCGTCTACTGCGGATTCAACCACGAGAACGACATCCACCGCAAGATGCTGACCCTCGACGAAGTGAAGGCCGAGACGGACGTCATCTCCCGCTGGGGATTCAAACACATCCTCCTCGTCTCCGGCGAGGCCCCCATGGTCGCCGGCGTGGACTACTACGAGCAGGTCATCCGCTCCATCCGCAACAACTTCTCGCAAATCGCACTGGAAGTGCAACCGCTGAAAACCGAGGAATACGCCCGCCTGCACGAGGCCGGCCTCAGCTACGTGTGCGTCTACCAAGAGACGTACAACGAGCGCGAGTATCCCAAATACCACCCCGCCGGACGCAAGGCCAACTACCGCTACCGTCTCGAGACGGGCGACCGCGTATGCTCCGCCGGAGTACAGAAAATGGGAATCGGGGCCCTGCTCGGACTCGAGGACTGGCGCACGGACTCCTTCTTCACCGCCCTCCACCTCAAATACCTCGAGAAGAACTACTGGCGCACCAAATTCTCCATCTCCCTGCCCCGCCTTCGTCCGCACGCCGGCTCCTTCATGCCAAAGGACCCCATCGCCGACCGGGAAATGGTGCAGCTCATCTGCGCCTACCGCATGCTCGACCAAGAGGCCGAAATCACCATCTCCACCCGCGAGGGACGAGACTTCCGCGACCATCTGATGCACCTCGGGGCCACCTCCATGAGCGCCGGCTCGAGCACCGAGCCGGGCGGATACGTCGTTCCCCACAAGGAACTGGAACAATTCGCCATCAACGACGACCGCACCCCGCAGGAAATGGTGGCCGCCATCAAGGCGCAAGGCTACGAGCCCGTCTGGAAAGACTGGGACGCGTGGATGTGACACATAAAAAAACAAGGGCCATAAAGTCGGCAAAGCTTTCCATTTGCAAAAACTTTGTCAACTTTATGGCATTTTTACCCGGATTCATTAGGTTCTACCGATTAATTAATTTAAAAAACATAAACTATGGTAGTAGCCTATCTAAGAGTCAGCACAAGCAAACAACACTTGATGAATCAAAAAGAAGAAATTCGGAAATTCGCCAAATGCCACGAACTCACCATCGACAAATGGTACCACGACGTGATGAGCGGGAAAATAACGAGCGACAACCGCAAACTGGGCCGCCTGCTCGACATCCTGCAGGAAGGGGATTGCCTCATCGTCACGGAAGTCTCCCGCCTGAGCCGCACGCTGATTGACGTCATGAACATCATTAACACCTGCATCAGCCGCAAAATCACCCTCCATTGCACCAAGGAGGGCTACACGTTCGAGAACAACATCAACAGCAAAATCATCGGGTTCGCCTTCGGACTGGTCGCCGAGATAGAGCGCAACCTCATCTCCGTGCGCACCCGGGAAGCCCTCGCCGTGCGAAAAGCGGAAGGCAAGTCGCTCGGCCGTCCCCAAGGAAGCACGCCGCAACTCGACATTCTGTTCAACAACAAAGAACAAGTCATGGCCTTCGTGGCGCAAAAGACGCCCTACAAAAAAATCGCCGACATCTACGGCGTCTCCATCGGCACCGTCAACCGGTTCATCAGAATGAGCAAACAAGAAGACCCGATTCCAACAAACGAAGAATACGATTATGACATTGACACCTCAAGAGAAGAAGCGGTATGACCGCCACATCTCGCTTTCCGGAATAGGAGAAGCGGGACAGGAACGCATCAAACAATCACGCGTCGTCGTGATCGGGGCGGGGGGCCTGGGCTCCCCCGCCTCCCTCTACCTCGCCGCCGCCGGAGTGGGCCGCCTCGGCATCGTGGACGACGACACCGTCTCGGAGTCCAACCTTCAACGCCAAATCCTCTACGACACCTCCCGCCTCGGCCGTTCCAAAGTGGAGGTGGCCAAAGAGAAACTCGCCCTCCTCAATCCCTATTGCGAAATCGTCCCCCACCCCACGCGGCTCACTCCGGAAAACGCCCTCGGCATTCTTTCGGCCTACGACCTCGTCGTCGACGCCACGGACAATCTTCCCTCCCGCTATCTCATAGACGACACGTGCCACGCCCTCGGCAAGCCCTTTGTGTACGGAAGCATCCGGGAATTCGAGGGACAAGTCTCCGTCTTCAACTACCGCGGCGGTCCACGCTACCGCGACCTGTTCGAATACACCGACGACATCCGCCAATTCACCCAACCCTCTGGCGTGCTGGGCGCTCTTCCCGGAGTCATCGGCTCCCTGCAGGCCAACGAGGCCCTCAAAATCATCCTCGGGTCCCCCGGAGTCCTCTCGGGCAAACTACTATCTGTCAACTTGCTCACCAACACCTACGTCACCTTCTCTCTCTAAAGAACAAGGGCTCAAAATAGACAGAGACATATCTCACTGGCGGCAAACAGGCATCCGGCGGATTATCCCCTCCCCGCCTTTTCCGTTGGGGAAAATTCCTCCGGCGGCAAAACACTTGGCTATGTGCGGGAGGTTCACTATCTTTGCATACACGAAACAAACGCAAAAGCAATGAGATACTTGAACCCCAAAGCGGACCTCACCTTCAAAAAGGTGTTCGGAGAGCACCCGGACCTCGTCATCAGTTTCCTCAACGCCCTGCTCCCCTTCGAGACTCCTGAGGAGGAAATCCGGGAAGTGACATACATGAACCCGGAGCTGATGCCCCGCAGCCCGCTGGGAAAGGACAGCATCGTGGACGTGCGGTGCCGCGACGGGATGGGAAGGCAGTTCATCGTGGAGATGCAGATGATGTGGACCTCCGCGTACAGGCAAAGAGTCCTGTTCAACGCCTCGAAAGCCTACGTCAAGCAACTTGAGGCGGGAGGCGACTACGACCTCCTGCAACCCGTCTACTCCCTGAACATCGTGAACGACACGTTCTCGACCGGAGACTCCTACTACCACGACTACCGCATCGTCGAGGTCGAGGGCACGGGGGAAGTCATCGAAGGATTGAGGTTCGTGTTCGTGGAACTGCCAAAGTTCACACCGAAGAACTTCGGCGACAAAAGAATGCTGGTCCTATGGCTCCGCTACCTGACCGAAATCAACGAAAAGACGTTGGACGTGCCGAAGGAACTGATGGAAAACCCGGAAATCAGAAAGGCTGTCGCCGAACTGGAGGAATCCGCCTTCACCGAGGAACAACTGCTGGTCTACGACAAGTTCTGGGACATCGTGAGCACGGCGAAAACAAACATCTCCAGTTCCTACAAGGACGGCAAACAGGAAGGCCTGCGAGAAGGAGAGCGCACGGAACGCATGAAAAACGCGCGGGGAATGAAAGCGGCGGGCATCGACACGGAACTCATCGCCCGGATAACAGGGCTGACAACCGACGAAATCGAAGCCTTGTAAGCCCCCGTTCCCGCTTCGGCCACTCCCAAAGAGCCTGTGTCAAAAAACGATCTCCATCCCCGAGAAAGGAAGGATGCACAGCATCACCGTCTCCTCCCCCCCCCCTTGAGAAGTCGAAACAACCGATTATGCCCATTCGGCAAAAAACGGCAAGGGTCAAATGTCGCAAGGGTCACGCCACCTTCCCGCCTTCCAAGCCTTTTCAGCGTCCTTCACGGCTCCCGGCGTGCCGGCATCCATGAAAAAGCCGGTATGCTCGAACGCACGAATCGGGTGCGTCTCGGCCTGCGACAAATGCTCGTCGATAATCGAGAACGCGCCGCGCAGCACCATGTTCCGCAGAAAATCGGCGCTAAGCACCTGAATCCCGCAATAGCCGAACTCTCCGGCGGCGTAGAACCCGTCGTCCACGATTTTCCGCTCGCCCGTGCGCTTGTTCTCCCACCCTTTCAGACAGCCGTCGGCATCGAACTTCAGCACCCGGTCGGCCATCACCCGCTTGACGACCAGCGTGGCGTAAGCCCCCTGCCGCTCGTGCCACTCCCTCAACACCCGCAGGTCGAGGTCGGTCAATATGTCCACGTTATGCGCCAACACCGCCGCTCCGGGGTGGAACAATTCCCTCGCCTTCAGCACTCCCCCTCCCGTGTCCAGCAAACCGCCGCGCTCGTCGGAGACGACGATGTCCATGCCGAAGTTGTCATGCCCGGCCAGAAATTCCAAGACTTGCTCCCCGAAATGGTAAACGTTCACCACCAAACGCTCCACTCCCACCTCCTTCATTCGCCCGACGACGCGCTCCAACAGCGTCTTGCCCGCCACTTTCACCAGCGCCTTGGGGCGGTCGTTCGTCAAAGGACGCAAGCGGGAGCCCACCCCGGCGGCAAAAATCATTCCATCCATAATTTCTTGTCAGATTTCGATTATCTTGTTCTTGATAGCGTACATGACCAGAGCCGCCGTGTTCTTGCATCCCGTCTTGCTCAGGAGATTGGCCCGGTGCTTGTCGACCGTCCGCTTGCTGATGAAGAGCTTGTCGGCAATTTCCTGATTAGAGAGGCCGAGGCACACCTGGTAAAGTATCTCCAACTCCCTGTCCGAAATGTCATTGTCGGCCGCTCCGGCGGTATCCGCCTTATTGTCGCGCATATTGTTCAAGATGTTCACGAGCAACTCCTCCGAGAAGAAACTCTCGCCCGCCGCCACCTTCTGTATGGCCGCGACCACCTTGTCAATGCCGGAATTCTTCAACAGGAACCCTTTCGCCCCGGCGTCAATCATCTTATAATAATACTGCTCGTCGCCATACATCGACAGCACGATGATTTTCAAGGAAGGCCGTATCCGCAACGCCTCCTTCGTCGCCTCCACCCCGTCCATCTCGGGCATGTCGATGTCCATCAGCACCACGTCGCAGTCCACGAAGGAGAGGTTCTCCACGAACTCTTTCCCGTTGGAGGCCTCGTAAATATGATGCACAAACTTTTGGGCAGAAAGCAGGAGTTTCAGCCCTTCTCTAAACAACTTGTGGTCGTCGACCAGATAAATCTTCAACTTGTCCATCACCTATTTGCATTTAATATAGGCCCTCGCCCGCATCCCTTTTCCTTCCTCGCTCTCAATCTCGATGTCCCCGTTTCCGGATTGCAGGCGGTAGCGCATGTTGTTCAGCCCCATGCCTCCGTCCGACTCGGCCTGCTCCACGTCGAATCCCATCCCGTTGTCCGCATATTCCAAACGGAGCGTGTCGCCGCTCACCTGCAACGAGATGTTCACCTCCGTCGCCTCGGCGTGGCGCAGCGTGTTGTTAATCAACTCGCAAATTACGCGGTACATGATGACTTCCACGTTATAGGAGAAACGGCGTTTCTCGATATTCGTGTCGAAACGTATCTTGATTCTCTCGTTCGGCCGCAATTTCTTCACAAACGAGGTGACAGCGTCCTTCAGCCCGAAATTGTTCAAGATGTGCGGGCTAATGTTGGCCGAGATTTCCCGGACGCTCTCGATGGCCTCGTCAACGGCCTGTTTGAGGTTTCCCTTTATTTTCTCGTTCACCTCGGGGGAATTGTTCTGCGCAAATCCAGAAAGCAGCATCTTTATCACACTCAGCAAGGGCCCCAGCCCGTCGTGCAATTCCTTTGCGAAGCGTTGCCGCTCCTGCTCCTCCGTGCGGATGACCGCCGACAGCACCCGCTTCTCGGTCTCGCTCCGCAGATTGTCCAACCGGCGGAGAAACTGGAAAAGCTTCCGAATATAGAACACGCCGATGGCAAAAGCCAGCGAGATGATAAACGACAGCCACACCTGCACCTTGTAGGCCTTCTCCAGATCGCTCACGTGAATGGCCGGAAACAATTCGATCACACGATAAATCGTCAACAGGAAAAAGCCGGCAGATATCAAAATCCATGCGGCATTGAACTTAGTCCGTTTGAACAGACTAATCGCTATTCCCATCGCCGCAATTTGCAACCCCAATGAAAGATATACAAGTACTTGTGTCACTGCTCCTAAATTTTATTGTTCGCTCTTTTCGGGAGCGCCGCACGCCACCCGGATTTTCTTGTCAAATATCCGCATTATTTATCAAATATACAACCCGTGACTCCCGAAAAAATCAGAAGGGATAACCGATGGCGATGTTGAAAACGGAACGGCGGAATCCCCCGTCCGAGTTGAAAAGCACAAAACGGCCGCCCTCAGGCAGGGAAGGGTCCTTCAACTTAATCCCCAAGTCGAAACGCAGGAGGAAGAAATTGGCGTTCAGGCGCAACCCCGCCCCAGTTCCCACTGCGATTTGCTTGTAAAAATCAGATGTCAGGCGGGTGCCCGGCCGGTCCTCGGAAGGATTGACGTTCCACACGTTGCCCGCATCCAAAAACAACGCCCCCTCCAATATCCACACCAACTTGAAACGGTACTCCAGATTGGCCGCCAGCTTGAAATCCCCCACACTGTTGGGATAATTGTCGTTCGCCTTATATTGCCCCGGCCCCAGCGTCCTCGCCTGCCAGGCCCGAATGTCGTTCGCACCCCCGCAATAAAACGCCTCCTCGAAAGGCAACACCTTCATGTTGCCGTAGGGATAGCCGCACCCCACCACGAAACGCCCGACAATGGAGTTCGCCCTGTTCAGGTACCAGTTATGCCGGAACTCCGCGTCGGCCTTCACAAACTGGGCGTAGCGCACGCCGAAGACCTCATTGTGCCCGTCGTGCTCCGCCCCCGTCCTCGAGTTGCCGAAAACGCGGTCGACGGCCCACAACAGATTGCCGGAAGCCTCCACGTTCATGCGGAAATAAGTGTAGCCCAATTCCTGCGCATTCACATCCTGGTCCGTGTAGGTGGCGGAAAAGACACCCGAGAAAATCAAGTGGTCCGTGTAAGCCGTGCGCACATACTCGTTCCTCAGCCCGGCGATAAAATTCGAGTCCACATTCTCCATCGACACGTAGTTCAAATCCACGGGATCGTAGGAAAAACGCCACTTCTTGTCCGTCAGCCGCCAGAAATACCCGTACCGGGCATTCGCAATGGAGCGGATATAATAAGGCGTCGTCTCGTGGCTGTACGAGAACGAAATGGACGTCTTGGGGGCGTAATTGCGCCGGAAATCCTTCAAACGGAACACCGGCAACCAGAACTGCGGGCTCACCAGACGCATCTCGGCCCCGATTTCCGTGGAGTTGAAAATCTTGCCCTCGCCGTTCACCTGCTCCTTTTCCAGCGCGCCCCACACGCCTATCGAAAAATTTTCCCCTCCCCGGAACAGGTTCCGGTGGTTATACGTGAAATTGCCCCCGACTCCCAAATTCCCCGAGTTATGCGTGCCTTCCAGAAACAAATCGTACGACTGCCTCTTCATCGGAGTCAACTGGATGTGGCAATCCAACGCCCGCACGTCGTTCTCGTCCTTCACCTCCCGGAACTCCACATTGACAAACTTGAACAGGCCCAACGCCTGCAGGCGGGCGTACGTCTCCACCACCTGCTGAGCGTTGTACAACTCCATCCGCTCCAACTGAATCGTCTCAATCACCACCTTGGGCCTGATTTTCAACTTTCCCCGGTACGACACCCGGTACCCCTCGTAATCAAAACTCTGATACAGCGAATCCACCTGCCGCGCCGTCAGCAAGGCGTCGTAGTCCAGGTTCACACTGATGTTCCTGATGAAATAACGACGGTAAGAATTCGAGTCCGGCAACTCGTCCGCCAGCCGGACAAACAGGCGCGCCCGCCGCTCCCGCCCGTCGGACGTGGTGTCGGCCAGAAACCGCACGAAATTCTTCGAGAAATTGAAATACCCTTTCTCCCTCAACATCTGCGTGATTCGCTCCCGCTCGTCGTCCAGCAGCCCCAGGTCAAGCGGGGTGTCCACGTCCAACAGGGTCGCCGTCGTGTCCCGGTAATAATTTCCCAACAACCCGCTCTCCTCCGCCCTCCGGTGTCTCCCCCCCGAAGTGTCCTGCCGGAAAACCACCTCGCGGATCACCGTCCGCGGACCGGTCTCTACGGCATAGGACACCGTCGCCCTCTTCCGCCTGAACACCACCGTGTCCCTCACCACCGAGTTGTAAAACCCCGCGTTCTTCAAATACAATCTTATCTGCTCCGCACTGCGGTCCACCAGAGTGGAGTCATAAATGACCGGCTCCTCCCCTATCCTACGCAACCACCGGTTGAAACGCTTCTCCCCGTCCCTCCCGCTCAGATTGTACAACCCCAAATGGAACCGCACCGTCCCCAGAATCCTCGTGTTGGGCCGCTGGCGTATATTCCGCTTGACATCAACGGCATTAACGCCCCCGCCCTCCACCGACAACTTCACCCGATCCAGCAAATACTCATCCTTCCCCACATATTTCGTCGGAGAACAAGACCACGCCACACACACCGCCGCCAAAACAAAAAATATCTTATACGCCACTCGCATACCGTAATATCTCAAAAAAGTATTATGTTTGTACTCTCTTAACCAATGCCGCAATATGCTTAGCAAACACATAACAAATGTAATCCAAAACCTCGAAAAAAAGAAATACCGGGACAAATATAATTTGTTCAAGGTGGAAGGCGAAAAATTAGTGGAAGAACTGCTGCGCTCCGACCTTGAGACAGACACTCTTGTCGCCACCAGCGAATGGCGCGCCGCCCACGAGGAGCTCGTCGGCGGACGCCGCGTGGCCGAGGCCACCCGGGAGGAAATGGCCCGCGTGTCCAACTTCCAGTCGCCTCCCGAAGTCCTCGCCCTGGCTCGGATTCCGGCCCCGGCCGACCCTCCCGACAACATACGGGACACTCTCTCCCTCCTGCTCAACGGCATACAGGACCCCGGAAACATGGGCACCATCCTCCGCGTCTGCGATTGGTTCGGCGTCCGCGCCGTCTTCTGCGACGACGACTGCGCCGGCGTCCACAACCCAAAAACGGTGCAGGCCAGCATGGGAGCCGTGTTCCGCATCAAAGTCTTCCGCACCCACCTGCCCGCCCTCATCGCCGGGCACGTCGGGCCGGAGTTCCCTTGCTACGGCACCTTCCTCCGGGGCGACAACATCTACCACGCCGACCTCTCCCCCCGTGGCTTCGTCGTCATGGGCAACGAGGGCAACGGCATCTCGCCGGAAATCGAAAAACTGGTCAGCCGCCGGCTCACTATCCCCAGCTTCGCCGGAAACGGGCGCTCCGCCGAGTCGCTCAACGTCGGTGTCGCCACCGGCATCGTCCTCTCCGAATTCAAACGTTCACTATCAGTATAATTAAAACATGAAACCAATGAAACGAATTTTTGCAATCCTCGCATTCTGCGTCATGGGAATCACCGCATCAGCGCAGACCTCCCCCATCACCATCGGCATCAAGGCCGGATGGAACGACACCAAAATCAACGTCCGGGAAGCCAAAGTGGAATCAAAAGGCGGCTACATGCTCGGCGCCTTCGCCCGCTTCAACCTCGGGAAACTCTACATCGAGCCGGGCCTGAATTTCTCCAACAAGAAAAGCTACCTCAAGGACTCCAACAACGAACTGAAATACCGCTCTGTGGACATCCCCGTCATGGTCGGCTACTACCTCTTCAAAGCCCCAGCCTTCAACTTCAGGGGATTCGCCGGGCCCGTGGCCTCCTTCACCACCCGCAGACTGAACAAGAACTTCCTCCGCGACACCGACAAGACCATGTGGAACGGCCGTGTCGGCGTGGGCATAGACTTGTGGAAAATCACTTTCGACGTCGACTACGAGTTCGGCTTCCGCCGCTTCGGCGACGGCGCCAAGGCCCCGCATTGCTGGAACCTCACCGTCGGCTTCAAACTTTTCTAAACGCCACACCGCCTCCCACCAAACAATGTTTCGGCACGCGCCTTGAGCGCATGCCGAAACACTGTTTTTATACCCCTGTCCTCCTTCGAGACATTCCCTTCGAAACTCTTCCTTCGAGGAACAAGGCCGTGCCGAAACGGCCAACCACACCTCTCCGTCCTCCTCTCAACCACCTCCTTATTCAAGAAAATAAGGTTAAACAAGCGAACATCAATACCATTCAACTAACACAGCCTCGAAATGGCCATCCATACCTCCCCGCCTGCTTCGCAATCACCTCTCCTGTTTCAAAGGAAGGCGCTCAGACAGAGGGCCAAGCATGCCAACGACATTACGCAGGAAAAGACATCCTGCGCATCAACACCTCCCCTCTTTGGCTCAGGCAGTGTCCTCACTGCCCCCTGACAGTATCCTCGCAGTGGAATAACCCGCATATTACCGCTTGATAACCCGCACATTAGCCGTATCAACCGCTGATCATTCGATGATTAAACGGTAATCACTCGGTAATATATCACCTATTCATTAGCATATAACAATGAATTAATCCATTGTCGCATCGGTTTATTATCGGATAACAATCCGGTTAAATACCAGTTATCATACTGCCTGAACACTGTATGCTCCCTGCGAACACACAGCCAAAGCGCAGTTTGAGCACATGCGGCGAAGCGGAAACCGCAGAGCTTTCCCGCCGTCTCAACAAAAATTGGAGAAAAAAGCGGGAATTGTTTGGAAGTTTGAAATAATCTTTTTTACTTTGCCCTCGGTTCCATGCAAGGCGTGGAACGTTCAATTATAAAGAGGAGCGGAGAGAACGGGCTCACGGAAACTCCGGCAACCTACGACGAAAAGCGCAAGGTGCCAAAACCCGACCAAGATTAGGAATTATAATTAAAAACGAAAGAGACATGAAAAGAGAGTTCAACATCCAAGACAAGGCGACCGCCAGGGTTCATGCGTCAAGCAACGTTTATGTTTTTGCCACGATGTCCATGCGGATGCGCTGCATGCGCTGATCTCTTTTTTACACCCCCAAATCCTTTTTTGATTTCACGTTTCGCAAGCCGTCGCCTCCGAGAAGGCGGAGCGTGCGAGGTTTCCCCGCAATGAGGAGACCGGCGCCTAGTCCGTCGTCAGCAAGAGCGGACGCGCTGCGGGACACGCCGACGGCAAGGCCGTCGACGGGGAAGTCGTCTTAACCAACCACTTATTATTCATTCACAAACAGAGAAGTCATGGCAAAAACATACGAGGAAATCAACGAGAAAATCAGGCAGGGAAAAGCCGTGGTGCTGACCGCCGAGGAAGTGGCGGAGATGGCCAAAACGGCATCCGCCAAGGAGATAGCCAGGAAGGTGGACGTGGTGACGACCGCCACGTTCGGGGCGATGTGCTCGTCGGGGGCGTTCCTGAATTTCGGTCACACGACACCCGGCATCCGCATGGAGACCATCGAGCTCAACGGCGTGCGGGTGTGCGGTGGGCTGGCCGCCGTGGATACCTACGTGGGGGCGACGGACTGCAACCCGCAAAACCCCACCTACGGCGGAGGCCACATCATCGAGGATCTCGTGGCGGGGAAGGAAATCACGCTCGAGGCCTGGGGCAAGGGGACGGACGACTATCCCCGCCGCCACGTGAAGACGCTCATCACGAAGGACAGCATCAACGAGGCCTACCTGTACAATCCGCGGAACGCATACCAAAACTACAACGTGGCGGTCAATTCCACGGGAACGACGAAGTACACGTACATGGGGACGCTGCTGCCGCGGCTGCGCAATGCGGCGTACAGCACCGCCGGGGAGTTATCGCCGCTCATCAACGACCCGGAATGCCGCACCATCGGACTGGGCACCAGAATTTTCCTGTGCGGGACGGTGGGCTACGTGGCATGGAACGGGACGCAGTTCCACTCGACGAAAGAGGTGAACGCCCACGGCATTCCCACCAGCAACGCAAGGACGCTGGCCGTGGTGGGCGACTTGAAAGAGATGAGCACGGATTTCCTGCGGGGAGTGTATTACGAGAAGTACGGGGTGAGCCTTTTCGTGGGACTGGGCGTGCCCATTCCCATCTTGGACGAGGATTTGGCGCAACGGGTGTCCATCCGCAACGAGCAGATAGAGACCGTCATTTCCGACTACGGCGACAATTACCACATTCTCGGGAAGACCAATTACGCCGCCCTCCGCTCCGGAGAAATTGAGGTGAACGGGCAAAAGGTGAGGACAGCGCCGGTGGCCAGCCTTGCCAAGGCTCGGGAGATAGCCGACATCCTGAAGGCGTGGATTCAGGAGGGACGGTTCGAGTTGTCGGCGCCGGTGAGGCCGATGCCCACGGGCACAAGCGTGAAGCCCTTGGAGATAAGGGGATTTAAAGATGAAACAGGCATTCAATAAAAACACTAAGGAACATGACACAGAAAATCATACTGACATTCCCGTCCGAAGTATCGGGGGATCCCATTATTTATGAGTTGATTCGCACGTACGACATCAAGGTGAATATATTAAAAGCGGAAATCCAACCGGGGCAAATCGGGACGCTGCTCGTGGAACTAGACGCGGAGGAGGACAAGGTGGAACAGGCGAAGGCCTTCTTCACGAGCCGGGGAATCGCGACCAACCCGGTGTCGAGCCGGATATCCTACGACGAGAGCCGGTGCATCCATTGCGGCAACTGCGCGTCGGCCTGCTTCGCGGGAGCGTTGAGAATCACGCCGCCGGACTGGCGCCTGCACTTCGACCCGGAGAAATGCATCGCCTGCAAGCTCTGCCTGAAGAGCTGCCCGCTGCGATTGTTCAGCATCGAATTCTCGCCCCTTAACTGACACGGTCATGGAATACGTAAACCGGACATACAGGGAACGTTTGGGCGGGGAACGCTGGACACCGTTCACCGTGACAGTGAAGGAGACGGACCTGTGGATAGGGGTAGACCGAGGCTCGTTCCAAGCGGAAATGGCCACTTTCGCGGAGCGGTTCGTGAGGCAGTTGCGGGAAGAGATGGAGGAATACCTGGCGGGGGACCCAGGATACGCGGCCGCACTGCGCCCGTACCGACCGGAGGATTCGGCCCCCCTCCTGCTGCGGCAGATGGCGGAGGCGGCGCGCCGGGCCGGAATCGGCCCCATGAGCGCCGTGGCCGGAGCCATCGCCCAAGAAACGGGACGGGCCATCCAGTCGCACTACGGGACAAAGGAGGTCATCGTGGAAAACGGAGGCGACATCTACGTGTCGCTCCGCGAGGCGATGGACATCGCCGTGTTCGCCGGAGAATCACCCCTTTCGCAGAAAGTGGGTGTCCGGATACCGGCGGAGGCCTCGCCGCTGGGGATATGCACGTCGTCGGGGACGGTGGGGCCGTCATTGAGCTTCGGGAAAGCCGACGCCATGATGGTCGCCTGCAAGGACTGCGCCCTCGCCGACGCTTATGCCACGGCATTCGCCAACAAGGTTCAGACAACGGCGGACATTCCCCCTCTCATGGAGGAGGTGAAGAGAGAGAGAGAGGTATTGTCGGCCATTTGCATAAAAGACGACAAGATAGGGATATACGGAAACTTCAAGTTAAAACTATTCGAAGATGATAACCGATGAACTACGACACAGAATACTAATTTTGGACGGGGCCACAGGCACCGTCCTGCAACAATACGGACTGACGGAAGCCGATTTCAGAGGCGAAAGGTTCGCCAACCATCCCATCCCCCTGAAAGGCGACCACGACCTGCTCAATCTCACCCGCCCGGACATCGTCCGCCAAACGCACCAAGACTATATCCGAGCCGGAGCCGACATCATCAAGACGAACACGTTCAACGCAAACGCCGTGTCGCAGGCGAAATACGACTGCGCAGGACTGGCAGCGGAACTAAACCGCACGGGAGCGCAAATCGCCCGCCAGGCCGCAGACGAATGCAGTGACAGGAGGATATTCGTGGCCGGGAGCATAGGGCCGACAGACAAGTCGCTGACGCTGGCAACCGACTCAGACAATCCCGCCCGCCGCACAGCGGATTTCGACACGCTCGCCCAAGCGTACTCGGAACAAACCAAGGCCCTCATTGAAGGAGGCGTCGACCTGCTGCTCGTGGAAACCATCTTCGACGGGCTGAACGCTAAGGCGGCGCTTTACGCCATCGCCCGGACGCAGGAGGAGCTGGGCACGGCGGTTCCCGTGATGCTGTCCGCCACGGTGAACGACCGCGGGGGACGCATACTGACCGGGCAATCGCTGGAGGCCCTTTTCAACAGCCTGTCACATTATCCCATGTTAAGTTTCGGGCTGAACTGCTCGTTCGGAGCCGCCGATCTCTATCCCTTCGTCCGGGAGCTGGCCCCCCACATGCCGCACTATTTCAGTCTCCACCCCAACGCCGGCCTCCCAGACGAGTTGGGCGCATATCAAGAGCCCCCGGCCCACATCGCCCAAGAGCTCCGCAAGATGGGAGAAGAGGGTCTGCTCAACATTGCCGGAGGATGCTGCGGCACCACCCCCGCACACATCCAAGCCATCGCCCAAGCCTTAAAGGACATCGCGCCAAGGGAATTGCCCAAGGCTGATTCCTCGCTGACTTTAAGCGGGCTGGACAACATCGCCGTCAACGCATCGGGGAAAGGCTTCACGCCAATAGGCGAGCGGACAAACGTGGCAGGCTCGGCCAAATTCGCCCGGCTCATCCGCGAGAAGAATTACGCAGAAGCAGTGAACATCGCCCGCCAGCAGGTGAACGCAAGCGTATCCATCATCGACATCAATCTGGACGACGCCCTGCTGAACGGCCCGGAAGAAATGACACGGTTCGTCCGGCTCATCGGCAACGAACCGGACATCGCAAGGGCCGCCTTCATGACCGACTCGTCCAACTGGGAAACGCTGCTCGCCGGCCTGAAAAACAATCCGGGCAAAGGCATCGCCAATTCCATTAGCCTGAAAGACGGGGAAGAGGAGTTCATCCGCAAGGCGAAAGAAATCCACCGACTCGGGGCCGCCATCGTGGTGATGGCCTTCGACGAGGAGGGACAAGCCACCGACTTCCAACGGAAAATCGAAATCTGCCGACGGGCATACTCGCTCTTGACTCGGGAAGCGGACATCGCTCCGAAAGATATCATATTCGACGTCAACATATTGGCCATAGGGACAGGCATAGAGGAACACCGCAACCACGCAGTGGACTTCATCCAGGCGGTGAAATGGATAAAAGCGAACCTCCCGGGTTGCCACACCTCCGGAGGAGTCTCCAACCTTTCGTTCGCATTCCGGGGCAACAACACTGTCCGGGACGCCCTCCACACCGTGTTCCTCACCCACGCCATCCAAGCAGGGCTGGACATGGCCATTGTCAATCCTTCCCGTCTCCTCGCCTACGAGGAGATTCCCTCCGAACTGCGACAAGCGGCGGAGGACCTTGTGCTCAACCGCCATCCTCAAGCCACGGAACGCCTTTTGCAAATCGCAGAACGCCAAACAGACATCCGCAAAGCCGCCGAGAAAACACAAAACGAGGCATGGCGGGGACTCCCCGTGGCGGAACGCCTGCAATACGCTTTGGAAAAAGGAATAAGCGACTGGCTGAAAACGGACACCGCAGAGGCCCTGTCCCTGTATTCCGCCCCCGTGGAAATCATTGAAGGACCGCTCATGCAAGGCATGGAAAAAATCGGGGGCCTGTTCGGCGAGGGGAAAATGTTCCTGCCGCAAGTGGTAAAATCGGCCCAAGTGATGAAAGAGGCAGTTGCCCTCCTGCAACCCGCCATACAAGCGAAAGCCCAAAGCGCAACCTCCACCCCGCAGCGCCCGCGGGTCGTCCTCGCCACCGTGAAAGGCGACGTGCACGACATCGGAAAGAACATCGTCCACATCGTATTGACCTGCAACAACGTGGACATCATTGACCTGGGGGTAATGGTGGACAACGAACGAATCATACAAGCCGCCCAGGAGCACAGAGCAGACCTAATCGGGGTGAGCGGTCTAATCACCCCATCGCTCAAGGAAATGGAAGATTTGTGCAAGCAACTACAAGAAGCGCGCCTCGACATTCCCTTGCTCGTGGGCGGAGCCACTACATCCGCCCTTCACACGGCGGTCAAACTGGCCCCCCTATACGACTGCTGCGTAATCGCCGGAGGCAACGCCACCCACACGGCAAACATCGTCAAACAACTGACGAAAGACAAGGACGGATTCATACAAGCCACCAAAAAAGAACAAACCCGTTTACGGGAACAATACAAACAACGCCACATGAAACTCATCTCCATAGAAGAAGCCAGAAAAAGAGCCCCGCACCACACATGGGCTCCCGAAGGACAAAACAATTTCGGCGAACACAACCTGCTCGCCAGACATCTAAACATCGAGGAAGTGGCAAACCTCATCGACTGGACCCCTTTCTTCCATTTTTGGGGATTCAAAGGGAAATATCCGGAAATCATCTACTCGAACGAGGAAGCGGAAAGACTGCACGACAACGCCATCTCCCTTTTGGGAAAAATCATCGCAGACCAAGAGATTGACATTTCCCTAATCGTGAAGTTTTTCGAGGCCTATGCAGAAGGGGACGACATTGTTCTCGCCGGAAAATGGCACTTCCCCATGCCGCGGCAACGCTTCGATCAACCGGAATGCCTCTCTCTGGCCGACTTTGTGCCCCCGAAAGAAAAGGGCAAAAGCAGCGTGGGCCTGTTCTGCCTGAAAGCAGAAAACAAGGTCGCATCCGCCGACAAGCAGGACTATACCCACCTGCTGCGGGAAAGCCTGTGTGCCAGACTGGCCGAAGCCACAGCCGAATGGATTCAACAGCAAGTGGCCGAAGGAACGCATGTCATCCGTCCGGCTTTCGGGTATCCGGCATGTCCGGACCATTCGCTCAAGCACATAGCCTTCGAACTGCTTGACGCTCCACAGCAAATCGGGGTGGCCCTCACGGAGACTTATTCCATCATTCCCTCCACGAGCCTCTGCGGTATGCTGATTTCACACCCGCACGCCCGCTATTTCAGCGTGGGCATGGAGTAATTTCCATGCCTTACCGGCACGAGAGAACCAGACAGGCAAAAGCCCGTCCCAAAAATCATAACATCTAAAAATCCACAGAAATGAAAGTTATCGACATCATACACAACACGAAACACCCTTTTTTCTCGTTTGAAATCATTCCACCCCTACGAGGCGGAAACATACACAAGCTGTATGAATCCATCGAACCGCTTATCCAACTCGCCCCGCCCTTCATCAACATCACTTTCCACCGGGACGAAGTGGAATACCGCCAAGCAACAGACGGCTCCATCCGCAAGATAACCGTCACCAAACGCCCCGGTTCCGTCGCCCTGGCCGCCGCTATCATGAAACGTTACCCAGTGGAAGTAGTTCCGCACCTCGTATGCGGAGGAGCCACCGCCCATCAATTGGAGAACGATCTCATCGACTTGAACTTTCTCGATATTGAAAATGTCATGGCCCTGCGCGGAGACGCCATCCCCGGAGAACGCTATTTCACCCCCGAGCCGGGAGGATACGCCCACAGCCGAGACTTGGTCCGACAAATCAAGCGGCTCAACCAAGGCATTTATTTGGACGACACGCTCACCAACGCCGTCGCCACGAACTTTTGCATCGGTGTCGCCGGTTATCCGGAAAAACATCACGAAGCACCCAATGCCACAAGCGACATCGAATATCTCAAACAAAAAATAGACGCCGGCGCAGACTACATCGTCACACAAATGTTTTACGACAACCGGAAATATTTCACTTTCGTGGAGAAATGCCGGGCACAAGGAATCGAAGTCCCCATTATCCCGGGCTTGAAACCCATCTCCACTTCAAAACATCTTGACACGCTCCCACGTTCGTTCAACATCGACATTCCAGAAGAACTTGAACGAGCCATCCGACATTGCAAATCCCCAATGGAAATCAAGCAACTCGGCATTGAATGGTGTGTCCAGCAAAGCTTGGAATTGTTAGCCCAAGGAGCCCCCGCCATACATTATTATTCCATGGGAAAATCCGACAACATCCAAGAAATCGTGAAACGGGTATTTTAAACGACAAGCCAATTTTTATCATGAAGCCGACACACATCTATCAATCAACGACATAGCAGTAAGTTTTCATAAAAAAAGAATTTCTCGGAAAAATATCGCAAAAAGAATACCGCAAAATTTTTCAATTCAAAAAATAGTCGTACATTTGCACCCGTCAACGCCAATTTAGCTCAGCTGGTAGAGCAACGCATTCGTAATGCGTAGGTCTGGGGTTCGAATCCCCAAATTGGCTCCACTGAAAATCAGTAAGTTACGACAAAAAGGGGCAAAAATCGAAAGATTTAGCCCCTTTTTCGTGCAAAAAAATCACGTTTTTTGTAGCTTTGAAGGGCAAGGTTGCAGAATTGTTGCAAAATGAAAAGCGGAAAAATGCTTCATTTCCGGCTCGATGTTGCAGAATGGACAAACATAAACGGAAAAAACATGGCCACATTCAATATTTACATTGACAAAAGCCACACACAAGAGGAGGAGCAAAAACTCATCTTACAACGGAAGGAGGCGATCTCCCTCTTGTTTATTGCAGAATCTAAATAATTTGTTAAAGATGCAATTAAAGAAATCATAAACTCATCATTCCATTGGGAATATCCGTTTCCTATTCATAATTTTGTTAAAAACAAGAACAAGACTTTTATGACACGGCTTATTATTAATATTATCTTATTGACAACCTTACTTTCATTGTCTTCCTCTCTTCACGCATCCATTACAAACGATACCATAAATCACCAATCCATCACTCCTCCCCCAGAAACACAAGACACCCTCTACACGGTAAAAGGAACCGTTGTGGGAGAATCCATTCAAGAAACATTACCCGGCGCACACATATATATAGGCAGCAACAAACAACCGACAACCGTAACCGACGCCTTGGGGCAATTCACGCTGACCAAGATACCCCGAGGCGAAATCCTCATTACGGCCTCATTCGTCGGATACAAATTCATTTCCCGCAAGTTCATCGTAAAAGCAGACACAAACATCGGCTACATCAAACTCCAGCCTGAAATATTAGAGGAAGTTACCGTAACAGCCACTCCTCCTCTTGTCACACAGAACGGAGACACCACTCAATTCAATGCCACTGCGGTAAAGGTAGCCGAAGACGCCTATCTAGAAGACTTGCTCAAGAAACTACCCGGATTCCAAGTCATCGACGGCAAACTTATCGTCAATGGCGAAGAGGTGAAAAAACTTTACATTGACGGCACAGAATATTTCATCAACGACCCGATGACCGCATTGTCCACCTTGCCCGCCAACCTTATATCCAAGATTAAAATGTACGACGATCAAAACGAGAAGTCGAAATTTTCCGGATTCGACGACGGAGACCGATTACGTTCCTTAAACATAGAGACCAAGAATCCCAACCAATTAAAAATCTTCGGGAACGCCACTCTGGGCCACAGCATTTCAGAAGACATTTCCAACACGTTCACAGACAACAACTACACACTCAGCGCCAATGCGAACGCCTTCAATCAAAAACAAAAATTATCCGTAAATGGCTCCATGAGCCAAACCAGTCAAGGCGAAGACCTACCTAACCCCATCTACAAAGGGAAAGGCGGAGACAACACGAACAAAGGATTTTCCATCGACTTTTCCAACACGTTCAAAAAGTCCCTCCAACTGGGAGGCAACTATAGTTACAACAACAATGAAAGTTATTCCGCTTCCATGTCCAAACAAGACTACTTCCCGACAGACTATTTTGAAAACCGAATTTTCAACAACGAATCACACTCATGGAACAAAAGCAACGGCCACAATGTGAGAATCCAATTCATGAACCAAAACTTCAAAGCCAAGAATCAACTCAGTTTCCACCCATCATTCAGTCGCAACGTGTCTGATTCCCGGTCTCTAAGCTTGGGCAACAGCATCGAAAACAGCGACACTGTCAACATAACCAACACTCAAAGCCGAAACCACTCCGTGAGCACAAACGCAGGAGGCAGCCTCATATGGGCGCACCGCTTAGCCAAAGGACGCACTATCAACCTTTACTTGAACGCCAATGTGAGCAAATCCACCAACGAAGGCACGCAGCAGGACAGCAGCGTCATTAATAAAAAAGACACTCTCCGCAATTTAATCAACAACACGGAAAGTCTCAGCCAGTCGCTGTCCGCCTCGACCACTTTTACGGAACAATTAGGCGACCACATCAATGTGTCCGCCGATTACACGTTCAGCTACAACAAAAGCCAATCGGACCGCAAAAGTTTTTCATATCACGACTCTCAGTTCACAGAACTTATCGGTCTGGACAGCGCTCTCACAAATCGCACCACACAAAACAGACTTAATCACAATATCAGCCTGGGCATGGGTTTCCATCGCAAAGATTTATACCTGTCCGGCAGTCTGGGGTTGCAATTGGCCGACGAAGAAGTGCGCTACAAATATTTGAACACGGGCGATTCTTTAGTCAAAAGCAATTATTGCGACCTATCGCCAAGAATCAATTTCAGATACACCATCGACTCGATCCGGCGCATTGAAATCAGCTACAGCGGCAACACCAGTTCCCCAAGCGCCAATGATTTGCAAGACGTGTTGGACGTGACCGACCAACTCAACGTTTCCAAAGGAAATCCTCACTTAAAAAAGACATTCTCACAACACGTGTCTGCCAATTACAGCGACAACCGATACACCGAAGAATCGTTCTCTTACTTTCAGGCCAGTTTAAGCTTCAGCAACACATTCAACCAACAATCTCAAACCAGCCTATTTATTAATCAAGACACCGTAATCAACGGATACACCGTGCTAAAAGGTGCCCGTTTCTCTATGCCCATCAACCTGAACGGCCAATGGAGCATATCGGCATCCGCCAGCTACTCCACGAAAATCAATCCCTTGAAAATGAATATCAGCACGAGCCTAAACTACGACTACTCGCATTCCCCGTCCATCAACGATAACATTAAAAACTTTTCCAACGAACACCGAGTGGGATTTAACATACGCCTAAACAGCAACATTTCGGAAGACATTGATTTCAATATCAGTTCGAACACGAGCTATTCCCACCGCACAAACACGGCAATGGAAGGATCAAGCATGATCTCTGAAAGCGTGAACGCCGACTTTAGATGGACCACATGGAAAAAATTCGTCATTGGAGGCAATTATTCCTTTAGCCATACGCTCAACATGCAACAAACCAAGGTGACCACAGCCAACAGCACCCTCAACATGGAAATAGGCAAAAAGTTTCTCAAGAAAAAACAGTTATACCTGCGTTTTAGAGCCATGGACATCTTACGCCAGCGCAATATCGAAAATTACAACCTCGCCGACACATACGCCAGCACTTCTTACAACACCACACCTCAGAATTATTACCAACTCTCCCTCTCATACCGATTCAATTCCATGAACCGCCTCTCAAAAGGAAAATAAGAAAATCGGCATCGAAAATGCCGATTTTCTTTATTCCCTCTTCCATGAATCGCTTTCTAATACTCGTCCTCGTTGAAGAAATTTATCCATATTGATTATCAATATATTATGCAATAATCAATGAAATTTGCGCAAACAAACCGCACTGTCTGAGACGGTCTGAGGCGATGGGAGGAAATGGTGGATAAACATTTATAAATGGGATATTCAAGAAATAGTATAAAATTAGCCAACTAATTCATTGCGAGTTAGCTGGCTTTTTTGTATCTTTAGGTATTCCCCCGAAATTAAGGTTTGGCAGCCCAAACGGGGGAAATTCCAAAACTAAGATATGGCTAAGATACAAAATATATTTAGTCGTCCCTTAAAAACATTTTATTTACTGTTATTCAGTTATTTAATCAATAAAAGTCTTTGATAATTCTGCAAG
>CALUHX010000045.1 GCA_944320555.1 uncultured Butyricimonas sp.
CTTATTGAGAATATCTGCGGGATACTGTTTCATCACAATATCCCGCAAATGGGCTCTTTTTAAGGGATGACTATTTAAGCGTTTTCGTTTCATATCAAAAATTTCGTTAGTAATCGTCCTGTTGCATAGTTACAACCAACATAAAATTTGTTCGTTACTACCAAAAGCGGATGTCGCCGGAGAGGGTTATCGTGAAAGGGCGTTCCTCGACGCCGCGGGTATGGTTGTGGAGCCAGTAGAGAGCCCCGGCGGGGAGGTTGTCGTAGTCGAGGAAGTAGTCGGTAGCGATGCGGCGGCCGAGGCTCCGCCAACCGTCGAGGTCGTGGTAGAACAGCTCGTAGTCGTCTCCGGGGTAGATGCCGTTGCCGTCGCTGCGGGGCAGCAGCACGACACGGGAGACGGCGACGGGGCGGCCGAAGTCGACGGTGGCGTATATTTTTTCATTGAAGACAGAGGACTGGTTGCTGAGTGGGTCACCGTCGTACAGGTTCTTGAATTGTTCGTTGATTTGTCCCCGGATTATTTTCCCTTCCTTGTCGAAAAAGGCGATTTCGGCGCAAGCCGTTTCTTGCGGCAGGTAGACCAGCCAGTAACGATAAGGCCGGGTGGTGTCGAGTTGGCCTTCCAGATATGATTTGCGCATGGTCATGCCGGAGAGGAGGGGGTGCGTCAGTTGCATGGGCAGCGCGTTGGAGGCATACACGGCAGCGGGACGCACGATTTTCTCGTATTGAAACACGTCCTGCGTGAGCGGGTATTTACGTTCGATTCTTGCCTTTAGCCGCCTTGTCGTGTCCGGCACGAGGTAGTTGACCGCACCGTCGAGCTGGAGAATGAAAGGATAGTGCATGGCGCGCGGCTTGTACGATCCGTAATAGCCGGGAAGGTAGAGAATGTTCTTGCCGATATTGGAAAAGCGGGTGGCCTCGGCGGAGAATTCCCCGATGACGACGGGTGTCCAAGTCAGGTCGCAAAATGTGTAGAGATAGGCGTAGCGGGGAGTACGGCGGGGAAGGGTGACCGGCTTGATGTGGATGTCGGCGGTATGGAGATATTCTTCGGTCACGTCTTTTTGGAAAGGTTCCCGAAATAGCGGTGGCACATACTCGTTTTTGGGGAGGACAGCGTGAGGCTGTATAGAGAACGTTTTTCTATAGACTTTGGCGGCCCGGCGTTCCAGAGAATTCGCTACGTAGGGTTCTTTGAATTCCGGGGAGCGGGTCATGTGCCAGTAGTGGTAGCCGTTCCTGTTGGCATAATGAGGGAAAAAGTCAATGGAGGCGGGGAGCGCGGTGACCCTGCTTTGCAAGGCCGTCATGGCGGCGGCGTTCCTGCACTCGTATTGGAAAGAGTGGCGCAGCACCTCTTTGATGAGGGGGTGGTAGATGGAAAACTGGTCACCGTCGACGGGCAGGTAATTTTCCACGTTCCACAGCGTGTATTTCGAGTTGTCGACAAAGAGGGCCTCCGCATATTTGTCCGGGTCAATTTGAAGAGAGTCAATCCAACAATCGACACGTTCGTTTTCAAAACGGTAAGGCAGGACGTATTCGAGGAACAGGTCGAAAGGGAGGTTTTGCGCCCAGGGATATTTGTTCCTTTTTTCAAAGGAGCGGTCGATGTGATGAATCAGGAAATCGCCCTTGATGTGGCGCACGTCCTCCAGTTTGCGCACTCCGTAAGACATGTCGTCCAAATAGCAAATGGCGATGTCCAGTACTTTTTTGAGAAAGTAGGAGGCGGTGGAGTCGTTGTCAATTTTGGCGCGCAGCCACTCGACCTTTTTACCGGCGACTGTGTAATGGCCGGGCATGTTTTCGATGAGGAAGCGGGCCGCACGGAATTTCAACGAGTCGGCGGGTGATTGGGAATAGTGGGCGAGCACTTTTTCCAATTCGGGACGGTTGTCGCCCGCCATACGCAAGGCGGTTTCTAATTTGTCGTTGCCCGGGGAGCAGGCCGCAATCACAAGAAGGCCGATGAGAAAAGAGAGTGTGTTTTTCATGATTCTAAAAAGTTGTGTCGTTATTGGATTTGCGGTTGTCGCACTATTTCGTTTGGCTTGTCATGTTTGTGCCGTTTCAAGTATCTTGTGGCCTCTCCTTGCGCTTCGAGGGTGAAAGAGTTTTCGATTTTCACGCGTTGACGGACGAGGCGCAAGGCCATGGCGTAGGCGGCTTCGGTTTGTCCGTTGTTTTTGTATAGATTGAAAAGCCGGTAGTTTGCCCGGATTTGGTTGGGAACCATCAGGGCGGCTTGCCGGTAGAGTTTTTCGGCAGTGGCGATTTCTCCGTTTTGCTCGCAGAAGATGGCGAGGGTGCAGTAGCTGTTCGGGGAAGGGCAGCGGGCGGCAAGCAGTTCCAACACCCGTTTGTGTTTGTCGGGCGGGAGGGGCGGATACCGCAAGGCCAGGCATTGCAACGCGTCCGGCTCGTTTCTAAAAGCCTCGACATGGATTTCTTGGGTCGACGCATATACGATGCGGGCGAGGATGCGATAGCGCACGAACACACCGACGTTCAGGCACAAGGCCAGGACCGGCACTGCCACAGGCAGTAGCCGTACGGCTCGGGAGCGGACGATGGCGAGGGCCGCGCGTCCCCGAAACGCTCCCAGACAGCAGGCAAGAACCGCCAGCAGGGCGACATTCTCGCCGGGGTAGGAGAAACAGGCGAAGACGAGGAACGCCAGCAGGACTCCCGCATATTTCCGGTTGTCTTCGCCGGGACGCAAGAGGAAGCCGCCACAGAGGAGCAGGAAGAGCGACAGGCCGACGAGGCCTTGTTCGACAAGAATGTGCAGGAACTCGTTGTAGGGGGTGGTGACGACGGTCACCGTGTCGGCGAATGCGTCGTCGGGGTGGCACTCGAAATAGAATCCTTGATAAGGCATGTAGAGGCGGGGAAAAGAGTGGAGCCCGCCACCGAAAAGCGGTGCGTCGACGGCCATGCTTCCGGTGATTTTCCATAAATGGAGCCGACCGAGAGCGGAAAGAGGCTTGTAAAACCAGAGGGCGACGCCCGCAACCAAAACGGCGGCGGCAACAATCCCGGTTTGAAGTTTCGTTTTAGGCACGAGGCGCAGGACGTAGAGCGTGCCGATCAGGCAGGCGAGCCAAGCGGCACGGGAATCGCTCAACACGAGGGCGGCAAGCGGGAACGCCGAGAGGCCGAGGAAAAGGAGGCGGCGTTTGCGGGAGCGGATGTCGTGGACAAGAAGGGGAGCGAGACAGGCAAGGAAGCCGCCCAGTTGGCTGGGGTTCCAAAATGTCCCGGTGACGGCTAAAGGCCGTGTGTGGAGGGAAAAACGTCGAGAAGCTGCCCCAAGGCGACGAGGGACTGCGGGAGGCTCGCCGCCCAAAGAAAAGCGGGGAGCGCACGGGTGTCGCTGTTCCGGGCGACGAGGTAAAGGGCGACGACAACCGTCCACGAGGCGAAAACGCTGCCGGGGAGGTCGTTCCGATGAATGATATATTGGATGCCACCATAGGCCATGTATAAGGAGACGAAGAGGTCGTTCCAAGTGACACGGAGGGGATGTTTACGGTTTTGCAGGAGGGAAACGCCCGCTAACAAACAGGCGAGGATTGCCGCTGCCGAGAGACAACGCTGCCAAAGCAGGGTGTCTGTCGCCAGCAGGAAGCCGAACGGCAGCAGGCAGAGGAGACCGCCGGAGAGGACGAAGCTGGATTGTCGGCTATTTGAAATCATTTTGTATTTTCATTTGATGTCATTGAAATGTCATTTGTATTCTTTTTTTAGGCGGAGAGATGAATGTTTTCTGTCCAATCCGTTTTGCTTATGGCTTCAATAGAATCGTTGATGAAAATTAAATTCGAATTATTCGTGATACGAGCCAGTCTGTCACTTGCCCGGACACATTGGTGGATAACGGGCAACATAAATAATCAGTAGTGCGAGTATGGGTTTACGCATGGTTATCTGGTTTTATTTTTTTTGTTCATCATGTTATTGTTACTGTTCAGGGAGGGGCGTTTCTTTGCCCTCCCAGAAGTTTTTGTCCTCATTATCCAAATCGTTTTGCGTGTACGACGCAGGCTCGAATTTGACTTGTTTGATTTGTTGGAATTTGCCGTCGTCACCAACCTTGTAATAGGTATCTATCCGTTGGGCATGTATAGTGGAGAATTCTTCGTAAAACATGACGGGTTTATCAGAAATCACGTTTAAGCGGGAGACGATGATGGTTGCGTCTTTGTCTATGCGGTATTGCATAATGTAACGACGATTATAACTAAGATGGAATCGCACTTCAGTTTCTATAAAATCTATTAGTTTGCCATCCTTTGTGAATGTTGCTAACAATCCTAATTCAGGATCCGAGTCCCCATTTCTTAAAGCCAATAATATGTGAGAATTGCTATTTGTAATAAAGCAATGAACCATGTGGCCTGTATGTTTATATTTGGTTTTAATTGTTAGATTTAAGTCTTCATACATTTGTCTAGGTAAATTGCCCCACTCGCTATCGGTGAGATAATAACATGGTTTTGAGCTTGGCATTTTCCGTGTGGATTCAAAAGGTAGAGAAGTTTTCTCTATGTTGTGAATACTTTCTTTGAGAGAAATGGCATCCATTCCTATCAAACACAGAGAAGAAATAAAGAAAAGTAGTGTTTTCATAATAATCAAATTTAATTAATACATAAAATAATTCATTCTGCCATTGATATGGTTTCATCTAAATTTTTTCCATCATTAGGTCGTACTTGAGTTACATCATATGGTTTGTCTGTATGATAAGATTCTGAATCTCGAAATGTATAGTTTTTGTCATCATAGTATAAACGATTTTCTTTTGTGTCACAAGCACCTGCGGCACTGATTTGGTAGCGTCCGGTATCCATATAGGTATAATAATACATTTGCTTGTCTTCATCATATCCTCTGCCCGTAACAACAATCCAATGATCTGTTATACCGTCATGGTTTGGGGAGCCTTGTTTATAATCTACTCCAACAATGATAGGACGGTTGTTGTCTAAATGGCGATTAATGCAGTCAATTGCTTGCTGGTAGATGGTTTTGTAATTTTCTTTGTCATAATAAACAGTGGTATTATTTTCTTTAGCCAAAAGTTGATAAACATGTGCACTACTTCCGTAAGGCACTCCATATTTGTCCATAATCAGTTTGCATCCCGCCATGCAATCGTCCGAAATGTCATATCCAACGAAGTTGTCTTCATTCATTAACTCAACGTTTGGAAGAATTGAGTCTTGCGAGGGTTTGTTGTCCTCATGGCTACTCCCGCCTCCGCCACCGGTAATCGTTCCTCCTCCGGGGTTTACATCGCCACCGAAATTGTCGTCTTCTCCCTCTTCTTCAGGATATAGCGCATCCCAGTCCACAAACATCCACCAGTCGTCGGCTGGGGTCGATTGGCTTCCATCCTCTCCAACTATATCCACATCTTTCCCATTCAAGAAACTGTCCGCAGTTCCATCTCCATCCGTATCTATGTAAAAGTAAGCGTTGCCATCCTCATCTTCCGAGTACCAATAAAGAAATTCGTCCCCATTGTCAAATTTTCCCGTCTGGGGATCTCCTTCGGGACGATATATCCATTCGTCGTCATCCTTCCCCGCGCAGTTGTCGCAAGGGCAATTGCAAGGCCCGAGGTCTTCACCGCAAACGCACCCGCTGCAGCATTCGCAGCCTTCGTTCTCATTTTCATGGTCGTCAAACCATCCTTCAGAACGGCTGAGCGAAGCCATTTTGTTGCGAATCGATTTTTTGCGGTATCCTGTGAGCATGGCGTTGATTGTGGCTATATTTTCTCGTAGGGCGTTCGCTTTATCGAACAGGAACACGTCTTGCGTCAAGGCTCCCTTGTCGTAATGGGCCATGTAGATGGGTATTCCTCCAGTTGGTTTTGTATAGATGATCAAGCCGGAGAACCCTTTGGGTATTTCCGCCCCATTGCAATGATAAATGTAAGCGTTGGCCTGCTTGTAGGCGAATATACCCTCAGGCACAATACTCATAATGTAGAGGTTTTTTCATTGAGAGGAATCTTCTTGCACTGCTACTAATTTTTGAGGAACTTCCACCCAAGCCTCGTTACGGGGTGACTTGACATAATGTTTTCTACCTGCTAGGATAGGGACGTTCACGTAACTGTTGACCTCGTTGGAGGTTTGTGCGGCTTTCGCCCAATCGGGGGTAATCATGCCGGGATTAAGGGGGACGGCAGACTCTTCGGAGTCGAAACTCCGGGAAACAGGATGGGCCATGTAGTAGCGGGCAAACATGGTACGGGCTTCTTCGATTGTCAGTTTGCCTGATTGAGGAGTTTTCTCGGGAAAAACCTCAATGGGCTCATCGTAGCAGCTCCAACAACTGAAAAGAAGCACCACTATAAAAAATTTGTAGATAAATGATTTGTGTCTACTCATAATTTTGTTTCTTGTGATAAAGTTAAACTTTTATTTCCATCATTCTTAGCCATTTTTGAGTTTTAACATTGTCTTTTTTCTTTTTTTCCGTTTACATTTGTGCCTCCTTTCTTCTTAGAAAGAACGGACTGGACGAGGAGCGGGAAAGGCTTGGTCGGCTTGCGCCCGCTCCTTTTTTGGTAGTCCGTTCTTCGACACAAGATCTCCTCACATAACCAACCGCATGGCCGTCCGGGTTGGTAACATAATCGTGGGCTACAAAGAGATGGCAGAGGGAAGTTCAAGTGTCGGTTTCATGATTAATTAGTTTGATGTATATGTAGATGAAGTTTGTAGGTTGCTGTCATAACGCAGAGAAATTTAAACGAGTTAATTTGTTCTCGTCGCTGACCGATAGGCCATAAACGGCGTTTTTCTCGGAATCGTAAGCGATATTTAGCAAGGGAATGTCCAATTGGTAAGATTGGAGCAAGTTGCCTTCCCAATCATAGACGAGAAGAATGTCGCCCATAGAGGCGTCGTTGCCGTATTCCTCAACGCTTCGCCCGGAGTAGAGGGCATAGACCCGCTCTTGGGAGACGGCCACGTCGGCGAAGCCGAGCGGGTTGGAACGGTAGTAGGCCACGTTGATACCGGGTTTTTCCTCGATGTCGACGATGGGGTGACGGAGGCGGACCATGCGGATACGCTCGACGGAAGAGCCGATGATGCGGCAGAAGTCGATGAGGCCGCTATACATGTCGGCGCAGACGAAGGCGGACTCGTCCGGGCGGATGCGAAGAATGTTGCTGGCATAAAGGACGGCCTTGGTACGGGTCAGCATGTCAGGGTAGTCCTCGTGGCCCGGATAGTCGAGGAAGTATCGGGCGGTTTGGTCGTTTAAGTCGTAGTAGAGGTAGCGTCCTTTGTTGTATAAGCCGGTGGCGATGACAAAGGAGGAGCCTTTGGCGGCGATGAGGTGTTGCTGTCCTGCGGGAAGAGAAATGACGTGTTCTTCCGCAGGGGCGATGGAACGGGACTCCTCGCCGGAGAGGGTGGTCTCAATCAGACGACCGTTTTGGTAGTCGAGGGCAGTGACCGTGCGCCCGTCAGTGGAGTTGAAGGACATGAGGGAGAACATATAATCGTCGTCGGAGAGGCGGCAGGGGAAGAAAGGCCGTTGCTCGCCGGATTGCAGGTTGATCGAGACGGCGTTAAATTCTCCGTCCGAAGCGAGGGCAACGAAAGAGTTGCCAACTTTCAATATGCCCCGGGTGTCGTAGAGGTCAGTCATGGAGAGATCGGCGACGGCGACGGTTTTCAACGCTTCTTGCGCAGAAATTTGAACCTCTTCGGAGCGGCAGCCAATCAAAAGGGCGGCGGCCAGCAAACAAGCGTATGCGATTGTCTTCATGGGGTCATTTTGCTTTCAGAGTCATACCTTCTATAACTATGCCTTTTTTTAGACAATATCCTCTTTGCATGACGCAATCAATGACGGGCTGGGATTCGGAGAATGTGTTTAGAGTGGATTGCACGGGGGCATCGAGTCGCACTTTCCGGGCGGATTGGGCGAAAATGTACTTGGTTGCGAAAAGCACCGCTCCAACGGCAAAGGCCATGACGATAATAAATTTTAGTTTTCTCATAGTTTATCTTTTATAGTTTAGGTACAAACATATAGTCATTTTTCCCGAGAAAAAAGCGGGGAAGTGGAAATAACACACCAAAATAAAAGTTAAATTTGCGAGAGAAAATAGGACAACAATATGAGTAAACGGTTTAAATGGGTGGTAGGAATAACGGCGTTGGGGATGGCACTTGTGCTTGTCGCCAGCGGATGGCATTTTTATCATTTGGTGAGATTTGCCAAGGAGAGCCAAGAAACGATTTATGAAAAGATTATCGAGGAGGCCGAAAATTATTTGTCCATGTCGTCGTCGCAAGAAAATCGTATGGTAGGATATGATGTGGAGGAGGATTTGTTGATATATGTTGTTGATGGAGAGATGGCGGTGCACGAGGTGGAAGACGGGGTTTCCCGGCAATGGATTTCTCATGCTCCCGCATATGATATCCGAGACACTACGGAATGGACATTGGAGGCCTTGAACAGGGAAATCCAGAAGAGAACGCAGGAGGAATATGGACACGGGTTGGCCGTGAGACTGGCAGAGCGGGACAGCACGGGACGAGTGATTCATGAATTTCAGGAGGGTAGGCTGGGGAAAGGGATGGCCTGTCGGATTGAGGAGGAGTTGGGGTATTTGGAGCGGAACGTGCTGGAGGCGGAGTTCACGGTGCCCTACGGGGACATTTGGAAGGTGGTGGACCGGGAGGCGATGTATTTCGGCGCGTTTATGTTTTTCCTGTTGTTTTGCATATTCGTATTATTTTATTTTCTTCGCATGGAGAAACGAAACGGAGAAATCCGGAATTTGTATATGCGGATGTATCGCCACGACTTGCGGCTGCCTATCGGGAGGGCATTGACGTGGTGCGGCGCATTGGAGATAAAGGCCGGGGAGCGGTTGACGGAGGAGGAGAGGGAATGTGTCAGGGAAGCGGAACGGGCCGTGGAGGAGACGAGCGGGGAGGTGGAGAAGATGATAGCGGTGCAGGTGTGCGAGCATACGTTGAAAGTGCATTTCCGTGAGGTGGACATTCACCAGTTGTTGCGGGGGTGGGCGAGTGCGGAGAGGTGGCCATTGGCGGAGGGACGGAAAGCGAGGTTCGAGATGGATTTCGGAGCGGAGAACCCGATGGTGAGGGGAGAGCGGGATTTGCTGGCCTCGTTGTTCCAAAATCTGATAGGGAACGCATTGAAGTACGGAGGGGAGGAGGTGACAGTGAGGTTGGCAACGCAGGAGAGAGGGAACGGGAAGGTGGAAGTGGCGGTGGAGGACAACGGGCAGGGCATTCCGGCAGAGGCCGTGGAAAGGGTTTTCGACAAGGATTTCCGGCTGGCGCGGGACCGCAAGAATATCAAGGGAAGCGGGTGGGGACTGTATATGGTGAGGCGTATCGCGGAAGCGCACGGGGGCAGTGTCCGTTTGGAAAGTGAGGAGGGGAGAGGGAGCCGTTTCGTGGTGGTATTGTGTCATAAAAAGAAATGGATAATGTTATGATAAGGACCGTATTGTTCGCAGAGGACGACAAAGAATTTGCCAAAAGCACGAAGGTTTTTTTAGAAGCCGGAGGATGGACGGTGCAATGGGTGAACGACGGGAAGAAGGCGCGGGTGTTGTATGAGCGGCAAAAACCGGACGTGTTGTTGTTGGACTTGAATATGCCCAAGTTGGACGGGTTGGGTTTAATCCGTCAAGTGAGGGAGACGGACGAGGGGACGCCCATCGTGCTATATAGCGGGAAGATAAGCGACTCGGAAGTGGTGGAGGCTTTGGAGACCGGGGCGAACGACGTGGTGAGGAAGGGGGTGAACGCCAAGGAACTGCTGGCACGATTGAAGAAACAGCACGAGTTGGCAAGCGTGTACCCGGGGCGGGCGCACGTGTATGTATTGGCGGAAGGCGTGGAGTTTAATAGCCTAAGCGGGGTGTTAAAGACGAAAGAGCGGCAGCAGGTGTTGAAAGGACCGGAGGCAACGCTGTTGAAGTTGTTGTGCGCCAGAATGAACGAATGGGTGAGCAAGGCGTTTTTGAACGATATTTTGTGGGCAGGAAAGACGAGAGACAAGGAAGGGCGGTTGCAGAAATGCGCAATGGCCGTTAAGGATGTGCTGAAGGAGGCGGAAGGCGTGATGTTGCTGCAAGAGGGAGAGGGGTTGGCTTTGCAGGTCGGGTGACCGCAGAGAGTGTTTGCACCAGATTCGGATGCTGTCTTAAAATGTTGATTCATACATCTCCGCTCTGTCAGAGTACTCCATCCATTCGTTGCAGGCGTGCGAGAGCGGCCTGCGGCTGTGACGAGTCCCGATGGACATGCACGTCGTGGCGCGGCGGTTGGCGGAAGGGATTCCTTGGGAGACCGTCGCAAAGCATTTCTGTCGGGTGGAGACGGATTTGCAGGCGGACAATCCGGTGGTCGACGGGGACGAGGATTTGTTGGAATCCGTGATGCAGAATCCAAAGGGAATTGGGGCAGTTATGTTTTCGGGCGTAAGGAGGGATAGCGTAATGAGCGGGAGGCGGGTAACCACGGAGGATGGCAAGGCGGTTGTCAGTGGAAGGCGCAAGCGTCGATAATACGGAATTCGGACGGTATGATAACAGAACGTTAAAGAGAAGGCGGGGGAGTCGTATAAACGGAGAAAACCAGAGGTGGCGTTGCCGGATCAGGAAGAGTATAAAGTGGACGGACGGGGTTTAACTTGTCAATCGGAGGAGGGGGCCAAAAGAGCTCTCTTTGAGGTATGTGGTTGGGAAACGAGTGAATAGAAAGTGGCGAAAGCGTCGGGAGCCGAGGTGCAGGATGTGGCGGGGAAGGGAATGAAGACAAGAAAGCCGCAGGGTCGCTTGAAGAGATTGCGCAGGTTTGCAAACGTGCGCTTGGGGCAGGCGCGCGTTTGTGAATTGGCAGAGGGGACGAAGGGAACGAGACCGGGAGAGGACTCAGTTGCCCCAGCCCTCGCGGTCGAGGCTGCGGTATTGAATGGCCTCGGCGATGTGCTCCGCGCGGATGCGGGGTTGGCGGTCGAGGTCGGCGATGGTGCGGGCGAGCTTGACGATGCGGTCGTAGGCGCGGGCGGAGAGGCCGAAGCGTTGCATGGCCATTTTGAGCAGTTTGGAGCAGGAGTCGTCGAGGACGCAGAATTTCTTGAGGAGGGGCGCGGGCATTTGGGCGTTGCAGTGGACGCCGGGGTAGGGGGCGAACCGCTCGTTCTGGACGGCCCGGGCGGCGACGACGCGGGCCTGGATGGCGGAGCTGGGCTCGCTGTCGGCGGAGGAGGCGAGTTTGTCGAGCTCGACGGGGATGACCTCGGAGTGGATGTCGATGCGGTCGAGGAGGGGACCGGAGATTTTGGCCAGGTATTTCCGGACGGCTCCGGGTGCGCAGGTGCATTCCTTCGCGGGGTGGTTGTAGTAGCCGCAGGGGCAGGGGTTCATGGAGGCGACGAGCATGATGTTGGCGGGGTATTCCACGGAGAAGCGGGAGCGGCTTATGCTGATTTTGCGGTCCTCGAGGGGCTGGCGCATGACTTCGAGGACGCTCCGCTTGAACTCGGGCAGCTCGTCGAGGAAGAGCACGCCGTTGTGGGCGAGGGAGATCTCGCCGGGCTGGGGCCACGCGCCCCCGCCGACGAGGGCGATGTCGGAGATGGTGTGGTGGGGCGAGCGGAAGGGACGGGAGGTGACGAGGGCGTGGTCGTAGGGCACTTTCCCGGCGACGGAGTGGATTTTGGTGGTCTCGAGGGACTCCTCCAGCGTCATCGGGGGCAGGATGGTGGGGAGACGGCGGGCGAGCATGGTCTTGCCGGCCCCCGGCGGGCCTATCATAATCATGTTGTGGCCGCCGGCGCAGGCGACCTCCATGGCGCGCTTCACTTTCTCCTGGCCTTTGACGTCCTTGAAGTCGAGCAGCGCGTCGGCCTCGGGGCGGCGGAGCGTTTGGGGGTCGAGGACGGCGGGACGGAAGTCGGCCTCCTTTTTCAGGAAGGCGACCACCTCCCGCAGGTGGCGGAAGCCGTAGACTTCCAGTCCCTCGACCACGGCGGCCTCGTTGGCGTTCTGCCAGGGGAGTATCATGCCCCGGAAGCCTTCCCGCTTGGCGTGTATGGCGATGGGGAGGACTCCCCGCACGGGGCGCAGCGCGCCGTCGAGCGACAGCTCGCCCACGAGGAGGTAGCGGCCCAGGTCGTCCGCGGGCAATTGGCCGTCGGCGGCGAGAATGCCCACGCAGATGGGGAGGTCGAAGGAGGAGCCTTCCTTTTTCACGTCGGCGGGGGCCATGTTGATGATGACGCGCTTGCCGGGTATTTTGGAGCCTATCTCGCGGAGGGCGGAGTCGACCCGTTGCTGGCTTTCCTTGACGGCGTTGTCCGGGAGGCCGACGATGAGGAATTTGGCTCCCGGGAGGATGTTCACTTCTATGGCGATGGTGAGGGCGTCGATGCCGTGGACGGCCCCACCGAAGGTCTTTATCAGCATAAATCGTTTCCGTTGTTATCGGCAGGAAAATTAATGATATTTCGCGTAAAGGCAATCGGGACGGCCGATTTTTTTTACGGAATATTTGTCGTAGTTTCGCGGCAAAAGGAAAATGACGACACAAATGACCGACGAGCGCAAAGAATATTTCGGGATAGCCCGGAAAATCGTTTCCAACATGACCACGGAAAGCTGGAGGGAGATTCCCCACGTGGTGGTGGTCTACGAGGCGGACGTGACCGGCCTGCTGGAAGAGTACCGCAAAATCAAGGAGAGGGGCGACCTGCCCGTGAGAATCACTATCAACACGCTGCTGCTGAAACTCGTCTGCGAGGGGCTGAAACGGGCGCCCAAGATGAACGCTACGCTGGAGTTCAAGCGACGGCTCGTGCGGGGGTGCCTGACGACGCACGAGCGGATTCACATTTCCATGCCGATGGTGTTGCCCAACGGGGAGATGATGACCGTGAACGCGCGCGACATGGGCGACAAGACGCTGACCCAGATGACGGAGACCATCAACGACATCACGCGCCGCATGAGGAACACGGATTTGCGGGAGGCGATGTTCGAGACCGCCATGGACAACACGATAAAGGGGTTGAAGAAGGGACGGATATTGCAGACCGTCGCCCGCCTCGTCGGGGCGAAGACGGGAAGGCACCGGGTGAAGACTCTCCGGGGAAAGGCAAGGAAAGCGTATTACGCGATTCCGCCCACGGAGCGGCTGACCAAACACGACATCGAACAGGGGACGATAACCGTCTCGAACCAAGGCTCGTTGTACCCCGGACACCGGGGCATGTGCGCCCTTTTGGAAATCATCCCCCCGCAAGTGGCGGCCATAGCCCTCGCCTCGGCGCAGAAGAGGCCGGTGGTGGTGACGAACGAGAAGGGGGAGGACTCCATCGCCATCCGCACTATCGTTCCTGTCACAATTGCGTTCGACCACAGGGCGTTGGACTACGGCGACGTGACGCCCTTCATGCGGAGGCTGGACGAGCTGCTGGCGGAGCCGTCGGTGGCCGCCTCATGGGTTTGACGGGGCGGGGAACGGCCCGGAGGAGGAAGCGTATCGCCGCAACGCCACGTCGCTCCCGTCAAAGACGGCGTAGGTGAAATGGGTAATCCAGTCGCCCGTGTTGATGTAGCGGCAGCCGTTCCCGAGCGGGAGGTCGATGGGGTAATGGCGGTGGCCGTAGATGAAATAGTCCACGTGGCGGCCTTGCAGGTACCGCTTGCAGTAGTCCACGATTTCCTCCTTGTCCTCGCCTTGGAACGCGTCCGCCTCAATCTGTCCGTTGCCTTGGAGGCGGGAGTGGGACGACCACGCGTTGGCCAAAGCTATTCCGCAGTCGGGATGAATCCAGCGGAAACAGCGTTGCAGGAAGCGGTTGTGGAACACGCCGCGGATGAACAGGTAGCCTTTGTCCCGCGGGTTGAGGCCGTCGCCGTGCCCGACGACAAAGCGTTTGCCGTTCATGGTGATTTCCTCTTGCCGGTCGTGCAGGAGGACTCCGCATTCCTCGGAGAGATAGCCGAAGGCCCAAATGTCGTGGTTGCCGGTGAAGAAATGCACTTTCACGCCCTCGTCGGAAAAGCGCGCCAACTCGGCCAAGAAACGCACGTGGCCCTTGGGAACGGCGTGTTTGTACTCAAACCAAAAGTCGAACATGTCGCCCAAGAGGTAAAGCTCCCCGCACTCGTCCCGTACCGACTCGAGGAAAGCGACGAGCCGGGCCTCGCGTTGGCGGTTGTCTTTTAAAAGTTTGGAGCCCAGATGGGCGTCCGACAGGAAATACACGTTCTTGCCTGGCATGGTGGTTCGCTTGTCCTTCCGGTTTAGTTTCGTTGCAATAAATCGTTCAGTCGGTCGGCCAGTCGGTCGCCATAGAGGTTCTTGCCCACGATTTCCATGTTTTGGTTGATGATGTAATTGGCCGGTATGCTCCGGACGTTCCAAGTGGCGGCCGTGCGGCTTTGCAGGGATTCGCTGTCCCACACGCATTTCCAGGTGACGCCGTATTGTTTGGCGGCTTCCTCCCACAGCAGGCGGTTCTGGTCCAGACACACCTGGTAGATTTCCACGCCCCGGTTCTTAAACTTGTCGTACACGGCTTTCATCTCTTCCGCATAGGCCTTCCCCTCCGGAGTGGTGAGCAGTCCAAAATCGAGGACCACCAGCTTGTTCCTTAACGGGAGCAACGACAGCGTGTCGCCTTTGAGCCCGGGAAGTTTGATGTTCGGCAGGGATTGTTCCGCATTGTCGATGACATTGAGGAGTTGTTGGTTGCGGATGGCTTTGCCAATCTGGTCCAGATGATTCATGATGGCTTTGGTGTATTGCGATTCGGGGTAAAGGGCGTTCATGGACGAGGCCACCACCTTGAAATAGTGAAGGTCCTCCAGTTCGTCCATGATATAGGTGTTGGCGTCCAGTTTTTGGTAAAGCGCGTAGTAGGAGGCGGGGGAGACGGCGTGCTTGATGATGAAGTCCCGGGTGAAGTTGATTTGCTTCATGATGGCGTCTTCCCAGGTCTTGGCGTATTCTTCGCGCCGGGAATCGTATTCTTTTCCCTGAGGCAAGGCCTGGTAGGCGGTCCGGATGGAGTCCAGCAAGGTGGTGGTACGGTTCAATTGGAAGTTGAGCAGCTTAATCCATAGGGAATTGTCGGTCGAGCCTTCCACCCAGTAGTTGTCGCTCAAATCTTTGAGAGTCCCGGTTATTTCCAGTTTCTCGTCGGGCGTGGCGATGACGGTCACTTGCTCGTTGCCGCCGAATCTTAGCGTGTAGAAGGTGGGTTGAGAGATGTTTGTTTTAAAAGAGAACTCCCCGTTCCGGTTGAGTTTCACGGAGTCGATGGTGTGTTGGGAGTTGACGTCGTTCTGGTCGAGGTAGACCATGGTGTTGTCCGCGTCTTTTATGGCGCCGGTGATTTCCACGTTTGTTTCCGGGCCGCAAGAGGCCAATAGTAACGCGAGAGTTCCGTATAATACGATATTTTTCATAATCTGAGCAATGTGAATATGTTATTTTCCCAATTTTACAATGTTCGAAAGTAATACATTTTTCTTTATTTTTCATCTTTTGAGGAGAAAGATTGTCATGGAAAAAATGTTAATTCCATATTAAATGTTAACGTCGCGTTTGGATTGAGATGATTTCCGATTATATTTGCATTTGATGAAGAAGAACAAGTTCAACATAGCGGCTTTGTTCCTGCTGTTTGTCTTCTTGGCGGGTAGTGTCGGGGTGAATGTGAACCGGACATATTGCAATCATTGTCACATTTACCGCTGGCAAGTGTTTTTCGTTTCCTTTGATGACGACGGGACCGACCTCCAGTTTTGTTCTTGTTGTCACACGTGCGAGTCTTGGCAGGCGTCGCCTTGCGAGAACGCGGAGGACGATTATGGCTATTACAAAATCAAGAGTGTTTATTCGACTTCCAATCATTATCCGCACTTCGGGGATTTGACGGCGCTGCCGGTTCTCGTGCCGTCGTGCGGTGCGGAGGCGACATTAGTTTCTAACCAGTTCATATCCGTTCCTTCGTACACGGACACCTCCCCTCCGCAGGAAGTGTTGTGTACGTTCCGTTGTTGAGTGAGGCTTTAGGATGAGATTTTTCTTCGGGAGAATATCCTGAGGAGGGAGAGAGTGTGTAAAAATATGTAAGCAAACAATTTTCAACGAATATTTTGTAAATGAGATATTTATACTTGATAGCCTGTCTCTGCGCCGCTCTTGGGGGACAGGCCCAGTCCATCCGCGGGCGGGTGATGGAAAAGACGGGCGACACGGAAAGTCCTTTGGCGGGTGCCAATGTGTATTGGGACGGAACGACCAAGGGGGTCGTGACGGACGCCAACGGAGAATTTAAAATCAGATGGAACGAAGTCGGGCGCTTGGTGGCGAGTTTCATCGGCTACCAAAGCGACACGCTGGAGGTGGCCTCGTCGGCCGGTTTCGTGCAGTTTGTGTTGATTTCGGGCGAGCAGTTGGACGAGGTGAATGTGGCCGCCCGCAAGCAGGGCACCGTGATGTCCACCCAAGGGCCTGTCATCGAGCAGATAATCACGGGCATTGAACTCACGAAGGCGGCTTGTTGCAATCTTGGCGAGAGTTTCGAGACGAACGCTTCCGTGGATGTCTCTTATGCGGACGCCGTCACGGGGGCGAAACAGATACAACTGCTCGGGCTGACGGGGAAATATGTGCAAATGCTGACCGAGAACATGCCCAATTTCAAGGGCCTCGCCTCCCTCTACGGGCTGAGTTATGTGCCGGGGCCTTGGATGTCCTCCATTTCGGTTTCCAAGGGAACGAGCACGGTGATTAACGGCTACGAGTCGATGGCGGGGCAAATCAGCGTGGATTACAAAAAGCCCACCGACCCGGAGTTGTTTTATGCGAACTTTTATGCCAGCACGGACGGAATGTACGAGGGCAACACCAACTTCAGCCTTAAGCTGTCGGACAAGTGGAGCACGATGTTTTTCCTGCATGGCGACTGGATGGAAAAGGCGCACGACGGCAATAAGGACGGGTTCTTGGACATGCCCGAGAAGACGCAGTACAACGTGATGAACCGCTGGACGTTCCGCAACGAGATGTTTTTCCTGCAATTCGGGGGAAAATGGATTGACGAGGAACGCCGAGGCGGTCAGGGAGGCCACCATTTCCACGGAGAGGAGTCGCCCCTGGGCTTGTACGAAATCGGAATCGACACCCGCCGTTACGAGGCCTTTATGAAGCTGGGCTACCTGATGCCGCAGTACGAGCACACCACGATGGCCTTGATCGCCAATTATTCCGACCATAGCCAGGATTCGTATTATGGCCTGAAAGTGTACAACGCCCGCCAGCGGAGCCTGTTTTTGAACTACATTTACCAGTCGATTTTCGGCATGAATCCCGACCAGCAGTTTTCCGCCGGAGTGAGCTTCAATTATGACAAGTATGACGAGGACTTTCAGGACCGGGTGTTTGTGGACGGCGAGGGGGAGGTGACCGGCATGGTGGACTTCGTCCGTGAGGAGCGGGTTCCCGGAGTGTTTTTCCAATACACGGGAGGATTCTTCGACAACCGTTTCACGCTCATGCTGGGCTTGCGCTACGACTATCACAACCTTTACGGGAGCCTGTGGACCCCCCGGGCGCATCTGGTCTACCGTCCGTTTGAGGCTTCCTCGTTGAAAGTCTCGGTCGGGCGCGGTTCCCGGGCTGCCAATGTCTTGGCGGAAAACAGTAACCTGCTGGCTTCTTCCGCCTCGATATACGTCAACGGAAAGTTGTTGGCAGAACATCCGGAGGAGATTTCCTCTCTTGAAATGGAGGACGCTTGGAACGTCGGCGTGAACTGGAATCAAAAGTTCGACCTTTTCGGCCGTGTGCTCAACCTGAACCTCGATTATTACTATACGCGGTTCACGGAACAAATCATCGCCGACAACGAGACGGACTACCGGAAAGTGAATTTCCACAATCTCGATGGCAAGTCCTATTCCCATTGTTATCAGGCGGAGGTGAAGTATGAGCTGATTCCTCACTTGGAGGCCACGCTGGCTTACCGTTACAACGACGTGAAGAATACCGTGAACGGGAAATTGCGCCACACGCCTCTGAGCAACCGCTACAAGGGGCTGGTGAGCCTCACCTATTTCACCAACCTGAAAAAGTGGCAGTTCGATTTCACCACGCAGTTCAACGGGTACGGGCGCGTCCCCGACCAGGGGGGCATAGAGGACGAGTTCCGGGTTCCCTCCCGCTTCGACGCCTTCCAAATCATGAACGCGCAGGTGACGAAATACTTCCGCTTGTGGAATGTCTATGTCGGCTGCGAGAACATTGGCGACTTCACCCAGAAGAATCCCATCGTGGCGGCCGCCGACCCGTGGGGGGCGCATTTCGACTCCTCCAAGGTGTGGGGCCCGCTTGTCGGGCGCGTGTTCTATCTGGGCTTGCGTTTGTCCGTCAGCAGGGATTGATTTTTAATCGAACAATAAATCACAAACACTAAAATTTAACATTATGAAAACAATTCAAATCTTATTTTTAAGCGTCCTGTTCGTCTTGGCAGGACTGAATTTGAGTGCCGGGGTGAAAAAAGATACCACGGTGATTTTCAAGGCTGCTATCCATTGTCCTTCTTGCAAGGCCAAGGTCGATAAGAATCTGCCCTTCGAGAAAGGCGTGAAAGCCTATGATTTCAACTTGAAGGACACGACCATCACGGTCACTTACCGGGTCGACAAGAATTCCGTGCCGGCTTTGCGTGCGGCCATCGAGCGCCACGACGTGAAGGTGTTGGGCATGTGCGACAAGAATGGCAAGTTGATTCGCGGAGGCGAGACCGAGGGAGCGAAGCCCGGTGCCGCTTGGTGCGGTGGTGACAAATGCTTGGATACCTGCACAGCTCCTTGTTCCAAGGGCGAGGCGGAATGCGTTTGCAAGGACTCCTGCTGCGAGGACCCCGCCCGCCACGATTCTCATGACGGCCACCATGCTCGTCACTGAGTTGCCGGGATAAAAGAAACAGCCGGGCAGGAGATTCCGCCCGGCTGTTTCTGTTTTCTTTTCAGCAATACTGCTGTATAAACCCGTTGATGTGGTCGTAATTCCTTTCTATTTCTTGCAACAGTCTTGTTTGCACCTTTGTCCGTTGCAGGTTGTGTTCCGGATACTCGGTGGGGTAGTAGTGGTCGCCGTCCAGATAATCCGTCAGGAAACGCACCGCCTGCAAGTACGTCATCAGCGTGATGCCTTGCGCCAGCGTCTTCTTTTCCTTGTATGTGAACTGGTTGCGGGCCTTCTCCATAAAGCCTGCGGTGAACGCCTCGAAGAAATCCATCTTGAACTTCACTTCGTTCTCGTCCCTTGTTTCCTCGCCGGCGGCATTGCAGGCCGAGCGGATGGCGTCCCCGAAATCGTAGTGCACCAGGCCGGGCATCACCGTGTCGAGGTCGATCATGCAGAGGGGCTTGTCGTTGGCGTCCAGCAGCAGGTTGTTCGCCTTGGTGTCGTTATGCGTCACGCACAGGGGGAGAATCCCCTCGTCCCTCATGCGTTGCAGTTCCAGCATGGGCTGGTCGAACCGGCTCAGGTATTCCAGCAGCTCCCGGCTGCGCTCCAGCCGTTCCGGCTCCGCCTTGGCGATGGCGTTCTTCAGGTCGTTCAGCCGGCGGGGCACGTTGTGAAACAAGGGAATGGTCTCGATGAGCAGCGTGGCGTCGAAATCCGCTATCCGGTTCTCGAATTCACCCAGTCCCGAGCCGATTTGATAGGCGATGTCGGCGTTCGGAATCACGTCGTAGCTCTTCGACCCCTTGATGAACAGCGACAGCGTCCAGTAATTTCCGTCGTAGTCCTTGTAATACGGCTTCCCCTTCGCCGTGTGGTAATACGTGATATACCGCCGCGTGATGTCGCCCACCCCGCTTCTCAGCAGTTTGTTGCGGATGTGTTGGCACACCCGCTCCTTGTTCTGCATCAGTTTCGGGATGTCCTTGAACACGTTCGTGTTCAGCCGTTGCAGGATATATTCCGCCTCCTCGTCCACCTTCACGAGGTAGGTGTTGTTGATGTGCCCCGACCCGTAAGGTTGGGCGGAAACGAATTTCCCGCTGCACTCGAACTGTTCGTATATCTTCTTGATTTGCTCCGTCATTTTCCCATGTCTGTGTATAAGCCTTCTGCGTCAAAGTGCGCCAAGGCGTTGTTTACCAATTCTGTGTCCTCCTTGTAAGTCACGCCGAACCACTTTGCGTCCGTGTGCAGCACTTTCACCTTCGCCTCTCCGGCGTGGATCATGTTGTCCACCACTTTCGGGATATAGATTTCCGCCTTGGGGTTCCCGCTGTTCGCCTTGTAGAAGTCTGCGAACTGCCGTTCTATGGCCGGGAACAGCACCGGCGTGAATCCCCAGAAATTCATGGACACCGTCTCGTCCGCCCGCAGCGTCGTCCCCGTGTCTGCGTCCCGGATGACATCCCCTTCCCGGCCAATCTTCAGCATTTCGGTCACGCTTTGCAGGTAGCCTTCCTTGTCCGTGGCGCACACGCCCCGCGACACCGTGCCGTTTTCCGATAGCGTGGCCTCCAGCCGGTATCCCGCCAGACTGAAACAACGCTCGTCATCGTTGTTGGCCACGAACTTGTGCATCTTGGCGAAAGCGTCCCTTCCGTAGAAGTCGTCGGCGTTGATGGCGATGAACGGTTCGTTTACGAGTTCCTTCGCGCACCAGATGGCGTGGGCCGTTCCCCACGGCTTCTCCCGCTCCACGGGCGGCATTCCTCCCGGCAGGCGGTCTGCCTCCTGGAAGCAATAGTGCGTCTCTGCGAGGCTTTCGGCGTATTTGCCCACGGCTTCCCGGAACTCCTGCTCGAAGCTCTTCCGGATGATGAACACGATTTTGTTGAATCCGGCGTGTGTCGCGTCGTAAATCGAATAGTGTAGCAGCGTCTTCTTGTGCGGCCCCAGCAAAGCCAATTGTTTCAGGCTCCCGAAGCGGGAGCCCATTCCGGCTGCCATGATTAGCAGCGTTGTCTTATCATGTCTGTTTTCCATGTCGTTCTGTTTTCTAAAAATGTTCAACCAGTCCGACAAAAATAAGCAAAATTTCTGGAACACGAAATTCCCGCCCCATTTTTGCCCTAAAACCTCCGTCCCTCCACCTCCTCGTTCCCTGAAAAAGGCGACCGCCTCCGCCCGCTCCCGGATATGCGGCGGTTTCGTCCTCCTCGTTTTTGTTGGTGGTTGCGCCTGTCTTATTTCGCTTCAATGATATAGCTGCCGTCTCGGAAGATGAGTGCGATGCCCTCGTCTGTTTCTAATTTTTTGCGCAGTCCGCAAATTATGTTTTGCAATGCGTGTTTCTTCGACAAGACGCTCTCGCCCCACAATCCTTTCAACAAAGCCTCCTGCGGCACGGCTTCTCCTCTTCGCGCGCAAAGCGTGTGCAATAGCGTCCCTTCCTTTCCCTTTAAAACCGTCTCTTCTTCACCTGTCCTCAACCTCCGGCTTGCGCTGTTGTACGTTGTCCTTGCCGATAGTCGGTACACGTGAGGCTCCTCCCCCTCTGCGTGGCATCTCTTGTATGCCGCCTTCAGTCTGGCGATTAGCACCTCCGGTTCCGCTCCTTTCCCCACCACGTCGCTCGCCCCCGCTTCCAGGGCCTTCACCTCTTCCGCCGTGCCCGCTTTCCCGCTGTACAGCACGATGGGCGTCCGCTTGTCCGTCTCCCGCAATTGCCGGATTAGCGTCAACCCGTCCACCTTGGGCATGTCCAAGTCCAACAGCACCAAGTCCGGCTTCCGCCTTTGATACAGCGTCCACGCCTTCCACCCGTCGCTTGCCCATTCCGTGCTCCATCCTTGCGACTCCAGCAGTTCCCTTGTCGCCTCCGCGCTCATGCGGTCGTCCTCCGCCAGCAATATCGTCATCTTTACCGTCATTTCTCCTCCTTTTTCAGTGGTAACGCAATCGTGAAACGGCACCCCTTTCCCGCTTCGCTTTCCGCGCCGATTCTTCCCCCGTGCGCTTTTGCGATAAAGCGGGCCATATATAACCCCATTCCCGTCCCCGTCGTGTTCTCCCGCCTGTGCCGTCCCCGGTACTTCCGCTCGAAAATATGCTTCAACTCCTCCTCCGGAATTCCCTCCCCGTTGTCGGCCACCGTCACCCGGATGCCGCCCTCCGCGGTGTTCTCGCTGCCCACCTCCACCGTTGGCTCCTCCCCGCCGTATTTCAACGCGTTCTCTATCACATTCTGAAACATCGATTCCAACGCCTCCCGGTTTCCCCGCACGGTCGCCCGTTCCGCCCGCAAATCCGTTTCGATGTGCGCTTCGGAATCCATCCCTGCGTACCAACGCTCCCGTTGGACCACCTCCCGCAGCAACTCGTTTGCGTCCACATCCTGAAAGTCCACGTTCACCTTCCCCTCGCACACCTGCACGGCCACCAATTGCTCTATCCCGTGGCTGATTCGCCTTATCGAGAGGTCTATCGCCTCTATCCGCTCCCGGTCTTTGGGCGTCAGCCGCCCTTCGCCTGTCTGCCGCAACTGATACACCCGCTTGAATACCGTGTCGATGGGCGTCCGCAGGTCGTGCCGGTACAGCGACATGCACAAATCCCGTATCCGCGCGTTCCGCCTCTCTATCCCGTTGTTGCGATAGGCTGCGAACAGGCACCCGCCCAATAGCAGCGTGATGACCGCCAGGAATCCCACCCTCTCCCTCATCTCCTCCCAAATCATCCCGCGGGGTAACACGTACTCTGCCTTCAGCCTGTTCCGGGTGAGAAACCCTAACTCCTGCTCGTGTCGGCATGTGAATCCTCTCTCCGTTTCTCCCCATTCCAAGGCGTGCAGCGTGTTCCCTGCGCTGTCCGTTTCTGTCAGGCATATGGGCAGCGTTCGCCCCATGCGTTTTTTCGACTCCTCCTGAATCATCTCGTTCAGTGCCTCTAATGTCCATTGGCTTGTGTCCCTTGCGTCGTAAACGGGCACCGAGGCTATCCAATAGTCGCTCACGTTTTCGTCCACCGCCCGTGTGATTTCTTTCCCGTTCACCAAATAGTGCAGTTCCTTCGTTTCCGAGGAGTAGGTCAATCCGTTTTTACTGTCAAACGATTTCATGGACAGCTTGGCGGTCATCTCCGTGAGAATTTCTTCCACGGACAACGCCTTCTCTCTCACGGTATTGTTCACAACATATCGCAGATACACTGCCTGCAAGGCAACCACCGTCAAGGCTGCCGTGCCGATGACCACCGATATCCATCTGTATCTTCTTTCCATCATTGTTCCTCTTTGTCGGGCCAAATTTAACATAAAAAATGGGAATTCTTTAGGAGCGGAAAATTTTTTATTCTCCTCCCCTGTTCCCATTTTTGTCACAACACAAAAATTGAATGTGATATGGAAAAATTTTTAATCGCCGGACTTCTCTCGTTTGCTTGTAAACAAACACAAATAATCATCACTAAGATTTTTATGCCTATGAACAGAATGATTGCTTTTTGGGCGGTGGCTCTGTTGGCCCTTCCCTTTGCGGCTTGTTCCGACGACAACGATTCCCTTGGCGGCGGGGGAGACCCGTGGACCATCCGGCTCGTCTCCGAAATCGAGAGCGACGACACCCGGATTAACCTGCGCGTGACGAGCGACAACGTCGAGATTGACTGGGGCGTTGGCTCGGTCTCCTCGGATGGCTCGTCGCCTGTCTACGACATCGGCACCTATACGATTACCATTTCGGGGAACGGTCCGGTGGAACTGGCTTGCTTCGGTTGTAGTCTCGTTTCCGTGGACGTGTCCGAGTGTCCCGAATTGACAAGGCTTTATTGCCAGGAGAACAAACTCACCTCCTTGGACTTAAGCAACAACCCCGCCCTTGTCAACTTGAATTGTGACCTCAACCAACTTTCTGTTTTGAATGTCGATAACCTGTCCCTCCTCGAGAGTTTGTTCGTCTCAGACAACCTGCTGACCGACCTCGACATCTCTGCCGCCACCGATTTGGAACTGCTCTACTGCCACAACAATCAATTGTCCGACTTGACTTTCGACGGCCACGACAAGTTGATTTGCATCGCCTGCTCCGGCAACAATCTGACGGAATTGGATTGCCGCCGGGCTCCCAATGTCGAGACGTTGAATTGTGGACGCAATCAACTTGTCCGCCTTGACCTCGACGGCTGCGAGGCTCTCTCCCTGCTCTTTTGCAGCCACAATAAACTCACCTCCCTGGACCTCTCCTCGTGCCCCGGGCTGGAGACGCTTTACTGCAACTACAATAGGCTTGCCGAGGTGAATCTCGACGGTTGCGCCCGCCTTTTCGAGGTCCATTGCGGATGGAACGGCTTCGATACGGACCAACTGGCGGCCTTGGTCGCTGGGCTTCCCGACCGCTCTGCTGTGAGTTCCGGCAGGTTCTACCCCGGCTCCTATGCGGACTCCGTCGACAAGAATGCCGTGGAGGCGAAAGGATGGCACGTCTTCGAGTAGAACGACTGATTCTTCTTCGCCCCAACCTTCCGGCTGTGGATAGGCGGTGCGTTTATGATTCGATAATACGATGTTGACAAACACAAATGATAACGACAAAATAAATAAAACTATGAGAAAACTATTCCATTGCGCTTTTGCGCTCGTTCTCGCCGTGTCTTTTGCGGTTTCCTTCGCGGCTTGTTCCGACGACGACAACGGCGGTCCCGACCCGAACACGGAGTGGGAAATCACCATGGCCGTGGACCTTCCGAAAGCCGACACCGTTAAAGTCCACACTCTGATTCAATGGGACGAAGTGCCTTTGGAAGATTGGGAGACCCCTCTGATTTATTGGAACGGCTCCGGGCAGCCTGGCGAGACGCTCCCCCGGCACTACTACGAGGCGGGCAGGCACACTTTCTCCATCCGGGGTAAGGGACGGGTAATCGTCGAGTGTCCGGGCAACCACCTCGTCTCCATCGACGCCCGCGAATGTCCGGTCCTGTACAGCCTCTCTTGCAGAGACAACGATTTGACGGAGATTCTCTTGGGCGAGCAGCGCGAGTTGCGCTACGTGTGGTGCGACTCCAACCGGCTCACCTCTTTGGATTTCTCCTCGTGTCTGCAACTGCGCTTGCTCAGGTGTTCCCACAACGAGCTTTCCGCGTTGGATCTGACAAGAAACTCCTACCTCGAAGAGTTGGGATGCAACAGCAACCCTTTGGAGTCCATTTCCCTGGGCACATTGTTCAACTTCAGGACATTTGAAATGACCGACAACCTCCTCTCCGACGAGGAAATCAACAGGATTTTCAGCGACCTCCCGACAAAAACCGAAAAAGAGCCGGGCTCGATTACCATCGACCGGGGCAGAGGCGACCTCTCCATCCTCGAAAAAAAGCACTGGGACGTCCATTACTTCAAAGACGAGCCGCTTTCTTCCGACCCAAGCAATTAACATGAATATCAATCTCTAAATTTTTCACGACTATGAACAAGACATTCACACATCTTTCATCGGCTTTTTGGGGCATTTTTGTGATAGCCTCTTTCGTGGCCTGTTCCGACGATAACGATTCTCCGGGCGATGACCCGCTCTCTCCAGACAATCCTAATGCCCCGTGGAAAATCAAGCTTGTGACCGAAATCGAGGAAGACAACACCTCCATCCGCTTGAACACTTTCGGGGGAAAATGTCAAGTGGACTGGGGTAATGGAACTATCGATTCCAACATCATGTCGCCGAAATACTCCAAAGGGACGTACACCATCACGCTCAAAGGCGAAGGGGATGTGCGACTTGCTTGCCAAGACTGCCATCTCACTACCCTCGACCTCTCGAAATGCCCTAAATTGACCCGCTTGGAATGTGACAACAACAAACTGACTGCGCTGGATCTCTCATCCTCCCCTGACATTGACTTTCTCAGTTGCGAGAGGAATCAACTGGAAAAACTGGATTTGAGTAATTTGGACCGTCTCACCAATCTTGCCTGTGGATATAACCAGTTGACTTCTTTGGATGTCAGCGCATGCATTGTCTTGCAAGAATTGCTATGCCAACAAAACAAACTCGCCAATCTTACGATCGGCTCTTTGACTCGCCTCAAAACCATAAACTGCGACACCAATCAAATAGCCTCTCTCGACTTGTCGCAAACGCCCATTCTCAACGTCTTGCAATGTTCATATAATCAATTGACGACGTTGGAGTTATCCGGCTGTAAAAACCTAACAAAGTTATATTGCGAAAGGAATCAATTGGCCAGTCTTACGTTTGATAATAATCAAAAACTCGAAACAATTTCTTGTTTTAATAACAACCTAACTTCTTTGGATGTCAGCCAATTCTCCGCTTTAGTTTATCTTTTATGTGATGCGAATCGACTTACAGAACTTAACCTCGCAGGATGTGATAAGTTAATCCTTTTGTACTGTCAAAACAATGACTTGACCTCGCTTGACGTGTCCCCCTGTTCTTCATTAGAAATCTTATGGTTTATGCGTACTCCGATAGCGGCCTTGGATGTAAGTCCGTGCGAAAATATTCGCAATGTGGCTTGTGGCAATAATGCTTTCACATCGGAATCTTTGAACGCATTTTTGCACTCACTTCCCGACAGGTCGGAAAAAAGACAGGGCACATTAATCTTGAATAATTATGAAAACTTTAGTGACCCCTCCATTGTCTCTGTCAAAAATTGGGCATTGGAATGAATACGCACAAATTTGATTGATTGTTATATCAAAAAAGAGCGGGAATGCCCGCAAAGCCCTTTCCCGCTCTATATTATTAACCTTAAAAAAGGAGGTACAAATGTAGAAAGAATAATTTACTCTGTTATCAGTGTATCTGAAAATGTAGCCAAACGGGAACAAGGTTTCCGTAGTAGGAGATTTTTATTTGTTAAATGTGAAAAAATACGTCGTATGAATATAAATAGTCGTCCCTTAAAAAGCCCATTTTTGCGAGATATTGTTCAACCACAGTATCTTGCATATTTTTTGAATCATGTAC
>CALUHX010000046.1 GCA_944320555.1 uncultured Butyricimonas sp.
GAGCGCGGTTACACCCGTCCCTACGAGTCGGACCGGCGCAAGGTGTACAAAATCGGGGTGAACTTTTCCTCGGAGACAGGCACCATTGACGGATGGCTGGTCGGTTGAATCCTTTGTCGTATTCACATTTGTCGTTTTGCTTTTTGGTGGAAAGTCGCTATCTTTGTTTTCGGCAAACAAGATAAAAAACGAAGGTCATGGCATACGACGGAGACAATCTGATACGTTTCGACTGGGCGATGAAGCGACTGCTTCGAGACAAGGGCAACCATGTGGTGCTGGAGGGGTTCCTCTCCACGCTGCTTGGTGACGACCTGCGCATCGTCCGCTTTCTGGAAAGCGAGTCGAACCAGAAAGACAGGGATGACAAGTTCAACCGGGTGGATATGTTGGTGGAGGACACGAGAGGACGGCTTCTAATCGTGGAGGTGCAGAACGAGCGCGAGTTGGACTATTTCCACCGGATGCTCTACGGAGTGTCGAAGACCATCTCAGAGTACATCAATCTGGGCGACGAGTACGGAAGGGTGCGGAAGATGTACTCCATCAACATCGTCTATTTCGAGCTAGGCCAGGGGAAGGATTATGTGTACCATGGAAAGACGGTGTTCCGGGGATTGCACGACCCGGATGACGTGCTGAAGCTTTCTGCCCGCCAGCGTGAACTGTTCATGGGCGAGGAGGCTGGCGACGTGTTCCCGGAGTACTACGTGCTTCGCGTGAACGACTTCGACAAGGTGGCAAAGACACCTTTGGACGAGTGGATTTCATTCCTGAAGACGGGGCGCATCGAGGAGGGCGCGACAGCGAAAGGCTTGCCCGAGGCCCGTGAGCGGCTGCGCATGGACTCGCTGTCGAAGGCCGACCGCCAGGCGTACATCCGGGACATGGAGGCGGTCAGCTACCAGCGGAGCGTACTCCACACGGGCTGGTATGAGGGCCACGCCGACGGTCTGGAGGAAGGGAGGGCGAAAGGAAAGGCAGAGGGTTTGGAGGAAGGAATGGAGAAGGGCAAACGCATTGTGGCCCGAAGTTTGAAGCGGCAAGGCGTGTCACTTGATATCATACGGGAGAGCACGGGTCTTTCCGCAGAAGAGATAGAAAATTTGTGATGCCTTGCAGGTCAATACTTTGGCGGAGAGTTTGACGGATATGTTGTTCCAGAGTTTTAATTGGACGACGAGACGATGGAAGCGTTTCATTAGATAGGAATATGGCATTTAGTTTGTTATATTGAAAGTGTACAACTCACCCTTTAGAGTACCCTGAAAGAGTAGGAGAGAATGAAAAACGCATTTTGCACAGTCCCGTCGAGGCAAGAGAGAGCCGAAAAGAGACGGGTGAAACCGTAGCGTTGAGAATTCGATATTCAGGAACTTAATTTTCGGAGCGTGTGTGGGTTTCGTTTTTGGGGAGGGTGTTGTTTTATCGGGAGAGGCGGTATTCGTCCACAAGCTCGAGAAGGGCGGCTCCGTATCGTTCGACTATTTTTGGACCGATGCCGGGGATGGCGAGCAATTCCCGGGATGAGGTCGGAAGGGTGTTGGCCACGCCCAATAAGGCTTTTTGTTGCAGAATGGCGTAGACGGGAAGTTTCAATCTCTCGGCCTCCCGGTTGCGCCAGGTGCGCAGGCGGGCGTATAACTGGGGATGGCGGATGTCGGAGGAGACGGTCGTTTTGGTCGTCGTGCTTTTCGTTTTTTTGCCGCTTTGCTGTTTTTCGATTTGCGCTTTTGCTTTCGCTTGCAGGTAGCCCGTGACGTTGAAGGCCTGCCGGACGGCTTGCAGCGTCTCCAGTTTTACGAGAATCTCCTTTTTAAGGTTTTCCAGGGCTTGCTCCATTTGTTTGCGGACCTCCTTGTTGTCGATTTCCGGAAGCCCTTCCGCCAGGAGAGGTTGGAAAATGTCTTGCGTGCGTTCGGAGAAGTAGGCGGCGCCTTTGGTGGTCCGCTCTGCGATGAATGGGTCGTTTTCCCAGACTTTTCCCGGAGCCATGAGTTTCTCCAATTGTTGGCGGAATCGAGTGGAAACGTCCCAAAGCTCCGCGTCCATCCGGGTGGCCTCGGCCTTGCGGCGTTCTATTAGTTCCGGGTATAATTGGCGCAGTTGCTCCGAGTACAGACGGTAGAGGTACAGGAAACGTCGTTTTAGTGGCAGGAAGTCGAATTGTTCCAGCAGTAGTTCCCGAAAGTATTGTTGACGGGCTTCCCGAAGGAAGTCTTGCCCCGGCTCGTTTTGTTCGATGTCCTCGATGAATCTTTCCACGGAGTCGTCGTTGATCAGCGCTTTGGCAGTCAAGGGGGAGCTTAAGACGAGTCCCTCGAACGTCTTGCAGCGGCTTAAGGCGACGTACACTTGCCCGTGGGCGAAAGCGGCGTTTGCGTCGACGATGATCCGCTCGAACGTGAGGCCCTGGCTTTTGTGGATGGTGATGGCCCAGGCCGTTTTCAAGGGGAATTGCCTGAACGTGCCTTCCTCGGATTCTTGAATGTCGCCAGTGGTTTCGTCCAGCGTGTATTTTGTGTTGGTCCATTCTTCCCGTCCGACCCGGATTCTGACATTGTCCTCTTTGCCGGTCACTTCGATGTGGTCGTCGTCCAAAAGGGTCACGATGCCGATTTTGCCGTTGTAGTAACGCTTTTCGGGCGAGGAGTCGTTTTTTACGAACATGACTTGCGCTCCTTTTTTCAAGGTCAGCGTTTCGTCCGTGGGGTAGGAGTATGCGGGGAAATCCCCTTTGATTTCGGCCTTGTAGCTGAAAGCCCGGGTGGACAGTAGCGCCATTTTCAGCTCGTTGATGCGGTCGGCTTGTTTGTTGTGGGTGGTCAGCGTGATGTATCCTTCTTCATCGGGCGGGTTGAATCCGGAGAGGTGGCGTTTGTTCAAGGCGGCCAATACGGATGCGTCGATATGGCCCTGCCGGATGTGGTTTAGCAGGGAGATGAATTGTCCGTCTTGCTGCCGGTAAACGTGTTTCAGCTCGATGGCAATGAATCGGGTGGCCGCCAATGCTTTGCTGTGGAAAAAGTAGGCGGACTCGTAGTGGTTTTTCAGCAACTTCCACTCGTCTTCTTTGACCACTGGAGCCAGTTGCTGCAAATCACCGATCATAAGCAATTGCACCCCGCCGAACGCCTTGTCGTGGTCGCGGTAGCGTCGCAGCACTTCGTCGACGGCGTCCAGTAAGTCGGCCCGCACCATGCTGATTTCGTCGATGACCAGCAGGTCTATGGTCCGGATGATGTTGATTTTTTCCCGACTGAACTTGTGATTGTGGCGGTTAGTCCCATCCGGGGTCGGTTGGGGCGCTGTCCCTGGTATGTGGGGGCCGAATGGCAATTGAAAAAAGGAGTGGATGGTGACTCCTCCCGCATTGATTGCCGCCACTCCTGTCGGGGCCACGACGATCATGCGTTTCGGGGAACGTTCTTTCAGTTGCCGTAAGAAAGTGGTTTTCCCTGTTCCTGCTTTTCCGGTCAGGAACACGCTTACGCCGGTGTGTTCCAAAAAATCGCGGGCCAATTCCAATTGCGGGTTGCTTTCCATGTTCGTTGTTTTGTGGATGTTTCCTTTGCGCAAAGATATGAAAAAAGATGCCGGATTCATATCCGGCATCTTCCTATGGATTTAAAATTGCGGGAATATTTATTTGTTTCCGCGTTCTTTGTAGGCTTTCAGCCCGTCTTGCAGGAATTTCACGAAAGCGTCGCGGTCCAGGTTGTGTCCCCGGGCCGGAGCCAGCACGTGCGGGCGCAGATCTTTGTCTTTGCCGTGGCGGCTGTCCAGCAAGATATAGTTGGGTTGGGCGTTGGAATCGAAGTTCTTGATTTGGAAGTCGGCGTTCTTCTTCCCGAGCTCCTTCTTTTTCTTTCCGTCGTATTCGGAAACATACCATTCCTCTTCAGGCAGTTTCGTCTTGTCGTCCACATAGAGGGCCACGACCACATAGTCGTTTCTCAGCATCTCCAGAACGCGGGGGTCGGACCATACGGCTTGTTCCATTTCCCGGCAGTTCACGCAACCGTGGCCCGTGAAGTCGATGAACAGGGGTTTGTCCTGTTCTTGGGCCGCTTTCAAGGCTTGGTCGTAATCAAAGTATCCGTCCAGGCCGTGGGGTAGGTGCAGGAACTCGGAATATTTCACCGTCTCGCCGGACGAGGCGTTGCCGGATTTTTGGTCCTTCACTTGAACTCCGCTTTCCATGATGTTTTTGGCGTTCTCGCGCACGATGCGGTTAATGTCGAAGTCTATGCTCTCTTGCGGAGGCAGGTATCCGGCCAAAGCTTTCAACGGCGCTCCGAACATTCCGGGTATCAAGTAGATAACGAACGTGAACGTGATGATGATGAAAATCAACCGCGGGACTCCGATATAAGGCAGGTCGCTGTCGTTGGCGAATTTGATTTTGCCCATCAGATACAAGCCTTGCAGGGTGAAGATGGCTATCCAGATGGCGATGTAAATCTCGCGGTCAAGCAATCCCCAGTGGTATGTCTGGTCGGCCACCATCAAGAACTTGAATCCCAAGGCGACTTCTATGAATCCTAACACGACTTTCACGGAATTCAGCCATCCGCCCGATTTCGGCAGGTTGTTCAACTTGGAGGGGAAGAAGGCGAAGAATCCGAATGGCAACGCCACGGCGATGGAGAATCCCAGCATGCCGACAATCGGACGCAGGATTGAGCCGCGGGCCGCTTCCACCAGCACCGTTCCCACAATGGGCGCCGTGCAGGAGAAAGACACCAGCACGAGGGTGAACGCCATGAAGAAGGCTCCCAAGTAGCCTCCCTTGTCGGCTTGCTTGTCGGATTTGTTGACCAGCCAAGAGGGCAGCACAATCTCGAACGCTCCGAAGAAAGAAGCTGCGAAGAGCATGAAGATGATGAAGAAGAACAGGTTCGGAATCCAGTTCGTGCTTAACCAGTTGATGAAGTCCGGACCCAGGAACACGGCCACGATCAGGCCCACTGCCGTGTAAATGGCCACGATGGAAAGCGAGAAGAACAAGGCTTTCGCCCTGGCTTTGGCTTTGTTGGTGTCGCCGTGCATGAAGAAAGAAACCGTCATCGGAATCATAGGGAACACGCAGGGCATGACGACGGCGGCCAATCCCCCCACGAACGCAATCCAGAAGAACGCCCACAGTGAATCGTCTTTTTGGGATTCTTCGGAGGAGGTTGTCGTCTCGCCGGCTGCGGCTGTTTTCCCTTGCTCTATTTTGAAACTGAAGTCTTTGCTGGGTTGCACGCAGCTTTCTTGGCAAGCTTGGTATTCGATGGTTCCTGTGATGGCGGTCAATGAAGCGTCTGTCACTTTCACTTTTTGGGTGAACACGCATGAGTTTTCAAAATACCATTCGTCGACCTTGAAGATGTCGTTGAATTGTTTCTTGGGCTCGCTTTCCGTCGCTTCCCCGATTAGTTCGACGCCTTGGCCGGCCTCGTTAATCGTGATGGATGTGGGCATCGGGCCACCGGCCGGGGTGTGCATGGAATACATGTGCCATCCTCCCTCGATTGTGGCTTTGAAGGTTAGCGTGTATTCATTGTCTCCTGTCTTTTCATGGGAGAATGTCCAGCTCACGGGATCCGCTATTTGGGCTATCGCCGAGAATGTCCCCGCCAGCAAGGCTAGAACAAGTGTCAATAATCTTTTTTTCATAAAAAAACTACCTCAATTTATATAAAACATCAATTTATTTCGTCGCGAAGAAAAAAGCATACGTTTTATCTTTCGTGCAAAAATACGATTAATTCGATTCTTGTCGAATTAATCGTATGATTTTAACACCGTTTTAATACGGGAGGAAGTCGGCCTGACGGCTTACTCTTCCTCTATTTCCCGGTTAAAGCGGTTGAAGAATTTGTATTCGTAAATATAGTACGAGGGGACGCCCAAGACTTTTAGCCGGATTCGGTATTTCTTGGCCCATTTCCAACGCAAAGAGAACCAGCCTTTTGTCAAATACGCCTCGATGAACGGGTGGACTTTCAGTTCTACGAAGCGCGCCTTTTTTTCTTTTGCCAGATATTCCAGTTTGTCTTCGATTTTGTCGATGAGCAGGATGGCGGCTTCGGCCTTGCCGGTGCCATGGCAAACGGGGCAGGTCTCGGTGGTCGTCACCGTCATTTCCGGGCGGACGCGTTGCCGGGTGATTTGCATCAGACCGAATTTGCTTAAGGGCAGAATCGTGTGCTTCGCCCTGTCGGTCTCCATGGCCGCTTTCATTTTCTCGAACAATTTTTGGCGGTGTTCCGCCTGTTGCATGTCGATGTAGTCGATGACAATGATGCCGCCCATGTCCCGCAGTTGCAGTTGGCGCGCGATTTCGTCCGCCGCCGCGAGGTTCACCTCCAGCGCGTTCGTTTCTTGGTCGTCGCCTAATTTCACGCGGTTGCCGCTGTTCACGTCTATCACGTGGAACGCTTCCGTGTGTTCGATGATCAAGTAGGCTCCATTTTTGAATGAGACAGTCCTTCCCAATGAACTTTTGATTTGTTTGTCGATTCCGAAATGGTCGAAAATGGGCACTTCGGTGGTGATGAATTTCACAATGCCTTCCTTTTCGGGAGCGATGGTGCTGATATACTTCTTGATTTCCTTGCTTAACGCCAAATCGTTGACGTAAATGTTCTCGAAAGAGGGGTTCAGGATGTCCCGCAGCATGGCGCTTGTCCGGTCGATTTCCCCCAGAATCAGTTTGGGCGGCTCGATTTCCCGCAAATGCTTGAAGGCCGACTCGAAACGTTCGACCAGTTCTGTCAGTTCGCTGTCGAACAGTTCCGCGTTTTTGCCTTCGGCCACGGTGCGCACGATGACCCCGTAGTTTTTGGGCCTAATGCTCTCGATCAGGCGTTTAAGCCGTTTCCGTTCCTCTGATGATTTTATCTTTTGCGAGACGGAAACTTTTTCAGCGAAAGGCATCAGCACCAGATGGCGTCCCGCCAGGCTTAACTCGGAGGTCAGGCGCGGGCCTTTCGTGGAAATGGGCTCTTTGGCCACTTGCACCGCCACATATTGTCCCACGGATAGGACATCGCTGATTTTCCCGTTCTTGTTGATTTCCGGTTCCAGTTTCAGTTTGGAGACCGGCATCCCCTTCCGGGCGATGCATTGCTTGATGTAGCTGTTCAACGAATTGAACTGAGGGCTTAAGTCCAAATAGTGCAGAAATGCGTCTTTCTCGTATCCTATATTGACGAAGGCAGCGTTGAGTCCGGGCATGATTTTCTTTACTCTTCCGTAATAGATATCCCCCACGGCAAACTTAGCACTGGTCTTCTCGGTTGTCAGTTCTGCCAATCGCTTGTCTTTCAACAGTGCGATAACAACTTCTTCGGCTCTAACATCTATGACTAATTCCGTGTTCACTACCTAATCAATTAATGGATTAAACAAATAAACCTAAAGGCGATAGCCCTTAGGTTTATAATTCTTACTCACAAACGACGACTACTTCTTCTTATGTCTGTTCTTTCTCAGTCTCTTTTTCCGTTTGTGAGTCGCCATCTTATGTCTTTTTCTTTTTTTTCCGCTTGGCATAGTCTACTCCTTTCTTATTTCACTTTTGTTTTAACGTCATTCACGAAACTCTTGGACGGTTTGAAAGAAGGAATAAAGTGCTCCGGAATTTTGATAGTCACATTTTTGGAAATGTTGCGAGCGGTCTTTTCTGCTCTTTTCTTTACAACGAAACTCCCAAATCCTCTTAGATACACGTTCTTGCCGTCGATTACAGAACCTTTGATTGCATCCATGAACGCCTCTACGGTTGTTTGTACCGCAACTTTCTCAATGCCGGTCGTTCTTGCAATTTCATTCACGATATCCGCCTTTGTCATTTTCTTTAAGTATTTAATATTCAATATTATATTTCGGTTATCTCTGTTTTCAGTTTGCAAATATATATCTTTTCTGCAAACAAAGAAAACAAACAGCGTTTTTTTGTCATTTTTTTTGTCCTTATCTGTTCAAACAAAGGAATATGGGTATTGCGGGGAGCGGATGCGCCGGTTTGTCGCCAGTGTTTATAGTAGCACGCCCAACTCGTTGATTGTGAAATGCCTGTTTCCTTGTATGTCTTCCCTGGGTATGAATTTCAAGTATCTGACACCCCTTTGCGCACGGGAGAACCGCACGCGTCTGGGAGCGGTGTTGTACATGATGTTGCTGAACTCGCCGTCCTCGACGCAAGGAGTCCACGTCCGGCCGTCCCGGCTTGCGAGGCAGTCGTAGCGGTAAACGGTGCCCGGCGTGCCGGCTTCGATGGGGGGCACATAGACGAAGCCGGTGATGTCGCGCTCCGTTTGCAGGTCCAGTATGATTTCCGTCTCGCCCTCGCCCTGCCAGCAGGAGGAGCGGTCGCCGTCGATGACGGCGGCTGTCCCTTGCGGGCCGTCGGATATGCGGAGTTCCTCGACCGGGATGTCGCTCCAGGAGTCCTCCGCGGTGAGTGTGCCTGTGGACGGGGCATGGAAAGCTCCCACTTCTTTTATGTGCGCGGTTCCCCGGGATTCCAGTATCGTGAGCCGGAACCGTTCGGCTGCGATTTCGGGAAACCGAAGCAGCCGTTTATGGCCGATTGTCGTGCCTTCTCCGATTTTCGTCCACTGGCCGTTGACGAACGCCTCTACAGCAAATCGTTCGACCCGTTGGCCTCGGGAAATGTCCTCCTGCACCATCCACACGTTGACAGGGAGGGTGTCCGTCGTCCCGTATTCTCGCGCCGCTCCCGCTTTGGCGTCCCAGGCGCGGTCTGGGCGGGCGATGTGGTTCCGGGAGAACGTCGCCTGGAGATAGCGGGCGAATTCCCGCAGGCGGGCGGAGTCGTTCTCGTGGATTCGTCCCCGGCGGTCGGGGGGCACGTTTAGCAGGAGCGCGGAATTGTAGCCGACGGACTGGAAATAAATGTCGGCCAGTTCCGGCAATGATTTGACGCGGTCGTCTTCCTCGGCGTGGTAGAACCATCCCGGCCGGATGGAAACGTCCACTTCGGAGGGGTACCAGAAAAGCTCGTCGGCCTTGGCGATGATGTCGCGGCTTCCCAAATCTTGCGACTGCTGGTTGATGCCCAGGGCGCTGTTTTGGGCCTCGGCCCGGGCGTAAATCCCGGGAGTCAGGACTGTGGCGCTCCATTCCGTCTCCCGTCCCAGGCCCCGCTCGTTTCCCACCCAACGCACGTCGTCGCCCATAATGGCCATGACGGCGCGGGGTTGCAGGCGTTGGATGGTCTCGTAAAAGGTTTGCCAGTCGTATTCCTGCTTTTTGCCGTTCGGACCCTCCGCGCACGCTCCGTCGAACCATACCTCGTGGATTTCCCCGTAATTCGTCAATAACTCGGTCAGCTGTTCGACGAACAATTCATTGTAGCGGGGCGAGTCCCCGTAGCATGGGGCGTTGCGGTCCCATGGCGACAGGTAGACGCCGAATTTCATGCCGTGCTTGTCGCAGGCCTCCCGCAATTCGCGGACGACATCGCCTTTCCCGTTTTTCCATGGGGAGGACGTCACGGAGTGGGTGGTGGTTTTCGTGGGCCACAGGCAGAAGCCGTCGTGGTGCTTTGCCGTCAGGATGACCATTTTGAAGCCGCTTTCTTTGAGCGTGCGCACCCATTGCTCCGCGTCCAGCCCGGTCGGGGCGAACCATGCCGGGTCCTCTTTGCCGTCTCCCCATTCCCGGTCGGTGAAGGTGTTCATGCCGAAGTGTAGGAATGCGGTCAGCTCCAATTGCTGCCAGGCCTTCTGGCTGGGGGAGGGCACGAGCCGGGCGGCCATGTCGATTTTTTCTTCCAGACTCGCTCCTTCCGGGAAGCGCACGTGTTTCACGTAATACTCGCGGTTCGCCTGTCCGCAACCGCCTCCCAGCGCGAGGAGTAGAATAAGGTATCCGATTTTTTGAATCATATGAACACAAACACAAATTGGTTAATATTGCAAATATACGACCGGAATGGGCTTTTTGGGTTTGTTTTGTCAAAAAATATTGCGTACTTTGGGCAAAATTTAATCCCATTCAATATGGTAAATAAAGTTATTCTTATCGGAAACGTGGGTGCCGACCCGGATGTCAGGTACCTGGAAGGCGGGGTCGCCGTCGCCAATTTCAGATTGGCGACCTCGGAAGTTTATAATAACCGGAATGGCGAGCAGGTGCGTCAGACCGAGTGGCACAACATTGTCCTTTGGAGAAATCTGGCGCAAATAGCGGAAAAATACGTGAAGAAAGGCATGATGCTGTATATCGAGGGGCGATTGCGCACCCGTTCCTGGGATGACCAGAATGGAGTGAAGCGATACGTGACGGAAATCTACGGCGACGCGATGCAAATGCTCTCCCGCAAGCAAGACATGCAAGACCGCCCGCAGGACTCAGCCGCCCCGCAAGGCCCCACTATGGCCCAGTCCTCCCCGGCCGTGGGCGGCATGCCTGACGACAGCGACGACCTGCCGTTTTGAAGAAATTTTCCATCAATGTAAGTTTTATATAAGCAAGCAGGCTGTCCGTTGAGGGCAGCCTGCTTTGTCTTATTGTGTGTGCGTCTTATTTGGATTTGGGCTGGAATATGAGATCCACGACGTCCGCGTCCTTAAACAGTTTCTTGGTGAATTTCTGAATGTCTTTCGGCGTGATTTTGTCGATGATGTCGTCGAAATTCTTCGGGTCGGTGATGTCGATGCCCTCGATGTAATACGTGGTCAGCGCGCTCAGCCAGTAAGCGTTGTGCGGCTTGGACTGCTCCGCATTTTTCTTCAGGGTGGTCACCACCTTGTCCACCTCTTCCTGGCTGGGGCCTTCCTTCGTCAGCTTGTCCACTTCGGCGTAAATCAACGATTTCAAGTGCTCGGCCTTGTCCGGATCGCAGTCGAACATCATCGTCATCGAGTACTGCTCGATAGGACGTTTGCTGGAGCCTGCCTGTACTCCCACGCCGTACGTGCCGCCCTCTTTCTCGCGGATGTTCACGAGGTAGCGTTGGTCGAGAATCCCTTTCAGGATGTTCTGGCAGAGGTTGTCGTGGATGGACGTCTTCATCTCCTTGGAGAAATTCACGATGACGGTGGACTTCGGGGTGGTCAGGTCAAGCTCGATGACTTGTTCCGTCCGGCCTTTCGGCCCGCGCACGTGGTTGTCTCTCCACGTTTCCTCGCGGTCGTAATCCTTGATGGAACCGATGTATTTTTCCACGAGCGGCTTCACAGTGTCGGCACCCACGTTGCCCACGATGAAGAACGTGAAATCGCTGGCGTCCTTGATGCGGTCGCGGTAAACCTCCTCGATTTGTTCCAGGCTGATTTTGTCAAAGAATTCCTTGTTGATTTTCATGTTTCTCGGGCTGTTGCAGCTCATGATGGAGCCCAGCGTGTCCTGCATGATTTTTTGCGGATTGTTGTCCATGTTGGCGATGGCGGCAAGGTTGCGCTGCATCAGGGCCTGGTGGGCCTCCTTGTCGAAGCGCGGATGCTCGAAGCGCAGGTATATCAGTTGGAACAGCGTTTCCAAGTCTTTCGGCGTGGAAGCTCCTCCGACGGACTCGGACATGCCGCCGATGGAAACCTGGCTTTGGGCCTGTTTGCCTGTCAACACCTTGTTCAGGGAGATGGCGTCGAAGTCGCCTAATCCATAGGCTCCGACAAATTGAGAGGCGACACTTGCGGATGCCAGTTTGTCAAGGTCGTATAAGGAAGTTCCGCCCTCGCTGTAGGAAGTGACGGCCACTTGGTCCTTTTCATAGTCGGCCTTTCGGAACACCACTTTGGCTCCGTTGCCCAATGTCCACTCCACCGCGTCGAATTGAGGCAGCTCTTTCGTGCTTACGATTTTGGAGCCCGGCAGTTCTTCGGAAATCAACGAGGTGGTGGCGGACTCGTCCTCGTAAGGCTCGATGTCCTCGGCGTCCACCTTGTCCATCACGGCGATGGCTTCCTCTTTCGTGATGTGGCGTACGCCCTCGCTCGGGCCGTCAACCACGATTACCATGTTCTGGCGTTTGATATACTCGTCGGCCAGGGCGGAAACTTCTTCCACGGTAATCGTCGGGATGAGGTACGTCATGAAATTGTAATAATAGTCGAACTCCATCATCGGCTCTCCTTCCAGGAAATTGGCTTTCATCTCTTGAATCCAGCTTTCGGAAGTCGTCTTGTCTTGTTGCTTCTTGGCGGACTCCAGGCCCACGAGCATGTTGGTCTTCATTCTGTCCAGTTCTCCTTGGGTGAAACCGTGTCTCTGAACCCGCACGTTCTCGCGGTATACGGCTTCCAGCGCTTCGGCTTCCTTGTTCGGATTGGCCGTGGCGGCCATGGCGTAGCAGTCGACGCCTCTCACGAGGCCGCTGAATCCGCTGCTGGCGGAAATGAAGGGCGGGTTGCTCTTTTGCAGGATTTCGCGGATGCGTTGGTTCAGCATGCCGTTGTAGAACGAGCGCAACAGGCCCCGTTTCAGGTATTCATGGTTCTTTTGCTCCTTCGGGGTCGCCGGGAACTTGATGTAGACGGACACGCTGGAGCTCGTCACCTCCGGGTCTGTGGCCAGCACGTAAAGAATCTCGCTGTGCTCCGGCACGGAGAAACTTTCCCGCACGGCTCCGCCTTTCCGCGGAGGAATGGAGGAGAACACTTCCTTGATTTTCTTTTCCATCTCGTCCACGTCGAAGTCGCCCACCACGGCGATGGCTTGCAAGTCAGGACCGTACCATTTGTGGTAATAGTCGCGCAATGTCTGGTATTTGAAATTTTGGATGATTTCCAGGTCCCCGATCACGTCGCGTTCCGCGTATTTGGAATCTTTCAGCAGGACGGGCATGATTTGGTTGCGGATGCGGAAATCCGGCGTGCGGCGGGTTCTCCACTCTTCCGTGATGACGCCTCTTTCCCCGTCAATCTCGTCGTCGGCCAGAGTCAGGAAGCTCGACCAGTCGTGCAGCACGAGCAGGCAGGTGTCCAGCAGGCCCTCGTTGGTGGTCGGCACGTCGCTGATGTTATACACCGTCTCGTCCTGGGCGGTGTAGGCGTTCACGTTGCGGCCGAACTCCACGCCGTGCTTCTCCAGCATGTTCGTGATGCTCTTCCTGCCGGGGAAGTTCTCGGAGCCGTTGAAGGCCATGTGCTCCAGGAAGTGGGCCAGACCGTTTTGGTCGTCGTTCTCGAGGATGGCTCCCACGTTCTGGATGATGTAGAAACTGGCGCGCTCTTTCGGCTCGGCGTTGTGGCGCACGTAATAAGTCATACCGTTGGGTAATTTCCCCGTCCTCGTCTGAGGATCCATGGGGACAGGGGCGTTCATGTCATATTGCGCGAACAAGCCGAGGCTCGCGAGCAAGATGAATGCACAAGTGAATAAAAATCTTTTTGCCATACGAATTATTTTAGTTTATGTTTTGTGGGGGCAAAGATACGAAAGAAATGTGGATTGCGTTGGAACGTTTCCGCTTTAACGTTAATTTATGACGGGAACCGCCCCCTTCTTATCAAAAATTTAAGAGAAGCGTGGAAAGTTAGAATTTTGTACTATTTTTGGAGGCTGAAATTGCGTTACATGGAGAACAAGAAACGAAAATATTGGCGGAAACTGAAGCATCGTTATAAACTGACGATATTTAACGAGTTGACATACGAGGAGGTGATGCACGTGCGCCTCTCGCCCTTGCAAGTGCTGACGGCCCTCTGCACGTTGGCGGTCGTCTTGATTTCGCTGACAATCATATTGATTGCCTTCACCAACTTGCGGGAGTTCATCCCCGGCTACCCCAGCAGCGAGATGCGGCGGCAAATCACGCTGAACGCCTTGCGGGTGGATTCGTTGACGCGGGAAATGGAGAAGCGGGACAACTATTACCGTTCCATCCATGCCGTTTTGACGGGCGGCATGGACACCGTCCGGGCGGAAATCTCCCCCGTGAAAACGGAAAACTACGACACCGCCATGCTGGGCATGTCGGAGGAGGAGTCCAATTTCCGCGAAATCATCGAGGAACGGGAGCGTTTTAACCTTTCCTTGGGAAAGGCTTCCGTCTCCAGCGATGATTTCTACCACTTCTACGTGCCTCTGGAAGGCGTGGTGACCAACCGGTTCGACGAGGGGACGAGGCATTACGGGGTGGACGTCGTGACGAAGCCCAACACGAACGTCTTGTCGGTGTTGGACGGCGTGGTGATTTTCACGGACTGGACGCTCAAGACGGGTTTCGTGATTCAAGTCCAGCACGAGGGAGATTTGGTCTCCATATACAAACATAATTCCGTTTTATTGAAAAAACAGGGCGATTTTGTACGGGCGGGAGAGGCCATCGCCATCGTGGGAAACACGGGCGAGGAGACCACCGGCCCCCACCTCCATTTCGAGTTGTGGGAGGCGGGCAAGGCTTTGGACCCCGAACAATTCGTGAGGTTTAAGTGAAAATGAAATGAAAGGTATCGCGATATTAGGGTCTACGGGTTCCATCGGAACACAGACATTGCAAGTGATAGAGGCCTATCCGGACCGCTTCCGGGCGGAAGTCCTGACGGCGAACAACCAGGTGGAGCTGTTGGCGGAACAGGCGAAGCGTTTCAAACCCGACGCGGTGGTCGTCGCGAACGAGGAGAAATATCCCCGTTTGCGCGAGTTGCTGAAGGACGAGGACGTCAAGGTGTACGCGGGAAGCGAGGCGATATGCCAGGTTGTCCGCTCCTCGGCGGTCGACGTGGTGGTGACCGCCATGGTCGGCTACAGCGGCCTTCTGCCGACGGTCTCCGCGATTGAGGCGGGAAAGACAATCGCCCTGGCGAACAAGGAGACGCTCGTCGTGGCGGGAGACTTGATTACCCGCCTGGTGGCGGAGCGCAAGGTCGCCGTCCTTCCCGTCGACTCCGAGCACTCCGCCATCTTCCAGTGCCTGGCGGGAGAGGCCGGGAATCCGGTCGAGAAAATCCTGCTGACGGCGTCCGGCGGGCCTTTCCGGGGAAAGGACGCGGACTTCTTGAGGACCGTGACGCCCGCCCAGGCCTTGCGCCATCCGAACTGGCGCATGGGGGCGAAAGTCACGATAGACTCCGCCTCCATGATGAACAAGGGCTTCGAGGCCATCGAGGCCAAATGGCTGTTCGGCGTGAGGCCGGAGCAAATCGAGGTGCTGGTGCATCCCCAGTCGGTGGTCCATTCCATGGTGCAATTCGCGGACGGCAACGTGAAGGCGCAGTGCGCCGTGCCGGACATGCGCCTGCCGATTCAATACGCGCTGACCTATCCTGACCGTCTGGAGTCGCGGCTGCCCCGCCTGGATTTCGCGGGCGGCCTGGCGCTGACCTTCGAGAAGCCCGACACGCGCGTGTTCCGCAACCTCGGCCTGGCCTTCCACGCGATGCGCCAGGGGGGGAACGTGCCCTGCGTCCTGAACGCGGCCAACGAGGTCGTGGTCCGCGCCTTCCTGGAGGAGCGGATTTCCTTCACCGGAATGTCGGACGTCATCGAGAGCACCCTGCCGCAGGTCGCCTTCGTGGTGTCGCCCTCCCTGGAGGATTACGTGGCCTCGGACGGGGAGGCGAGGAGGAAGGCCGGGGAAAACTTGAGGAGACACAAGGAATACAATCGTTAAATCAGTTATAAACAGGAATCATTCATGGAAGTGTTCGTCAAAATACTGCAATTTTTGTTGAGTCTGTCATTGTTGGTGATGCTGCACGAGCTGGGCCATTTCTGCATGGCGAAATTGTTCAAGGTCCGTGTCGAGAAATTCTACATCTTCTTCAATCCCTGGTTCTCCCTCTTCAGGTTCAAAAAGGGAGAGACGGAGTACGGCGTGGGGTGGGTCCCCCTTGGCGGCTACGTGAAGATCTCCGGGATGATTGACGAGTCCATGGACCTCGAGCAAATGAAACAGCCGGCCCAGCCTTACGAGTTCCGCTCCAAGCCGGCGTGGCAGCGGATGCTGATTATGCTGGGCGGGGTGCTCGTCAACTTCGTCCTGGCCTTCGTGATATACATCGCCGTCCTCTTCGCATGGGGCGAGTCCTACCTCCCGACCGCCAACCTGAAATACGGCGTGGTCTGCGACAGCCTTTTCCACAGCGTGGGCGTGCGGAACGGCGACAAGATTCTCTCCGTGGACAACAAGGAGGTCGAGCGCTTCTCCGACGTGCTGTCCACGATTCTGCTGGACGAGGCCAAGACCATGCAGGTGATGCGCGACGGGCGGGTGGTCAATATCGACCTGCCGGAGTCCCTCGTGCGCGGCTTGCTGCTGGCCTCCTCCAAGGGCTACGACGTGGAGGCGCCGCTCTCCCCCCGCTTCCGCTACGACGGTGTGGTCGCCGACATCCCCCCCGAGTCGCCCGCGGCCGCCGCCGGATTGCGCAAGGGCGACCGCCTGCTCGCGCTCGACGGGCGGACGTTCGCCTTCTACGACGAGTTCTCCGCCTTGATTGAGGCGCGGCGGGGCGACACCTTGCGTGCCGCCGTCCTGCGGGGCGCGGACACCCTTTGCGTGGCCCTCCCCGTGACCGCCGACGGCAAAATCGGAATCTATCCCGAGCTGGTCAACGACTTCGAGTTCGCCGTCAAGTACTACTCTTTCTGGGAAGCGGTTCCGGCCGGCATCGACCGGGGCCTCGACCAGATTTCCTCCTACTTCAAGCAATTCAAACTGTTCAAGAATCCCGAGGCCCTGCGTTCCGTGGGCAGCTTCATCACGATAGGCAACATATTCCCCTCCGTGTGGGACTGGCAGGCGTTCTGGAACCTCACCGCCTTCCTCTCCGTGGTCCTGGCCATCATGAACCTCCTCCCCATCCCGGCGTTGGACGGGGGGCACGTACTCTTCCTGCTCTACGAGGTGGTGACCCGCCGCAAGCCGAGCGAGAAATTCCTCGAGAAGGCGCAGATGGTCGGCATGGTGTTCCTTCTGCTGCTGATGGCGCTGGCGTTCGGGAACGACATTGTCAAACTGTTTTATTAGAAAGGAGCGAACACGAATGGACGAACTGGTGGAACAATTCCGGGATTACCGGGCGAGGATGAACGAGAAAATCCTCGCCGCCGACAACAAGGTGATGAAGCGCATCTTCAACCTCGACACGAACACCTACATGGAGGGAGCCCTCTCCTCGAAAGTGAAGGAGATGCTGGGGCTGGTGGCCTCCATGGTGCTGCGCTGCGACGACTGTGTGAAATACCACTTGGAGAAATGCCGCGAGCACGGCGTGACCACCGAGGAGCTCTTCGAAGTCTTCGCCGTGGCCAACCTCGTGGGCGGCACCATCGTCATCCCCCACACCCGCCGGGCCGTGGAGTACTGGGAGGCCCTGTGCCGGGAATGAGAAGGAAGGCGGGCCGGAGCGGTTTGACGGGGAAGCCCGTGGGACCTTTGCCTAAAGGCGCGCGCGGACTGGCGCTTGCCCTGCTCCTCGCTTGTTCATCCGCCCCGCTGGAGGGACGGACTCCGCCGGGACGCGTGGTGTTCTACAACGTGGAGAACCTTTTCGACACCCGCGACGACACCCTGGCGCTCGACGACGAGTTCACTCCCCGGGGCGAGAAGCGGCGGACGCGCGCCCGCTACGAGGCGAAGCTCCTCCGCATGGCCCGGGTCGTGCGGGCTGCGGGAGGGGAGGAGTGTCCCCTCCTCGTGGGGCTTGCCGAGGTGGAGAACCGCCGTGTGCTGCGCGACCTGGCCGCCCGCACCTCCCTCGCCGGCGCCGGTTACGGCGTCCTCCACCGCGACTCTCCCGACCCGAGGGGCATGGACGTGGCGCTCCTTTACCGGAGGGAGTGGTTCCGCGTCGTCGATTCCGCCTTCCTCCGCGTCCCTCTCTCCCCGGACTCCACCCGCGACATCCTCTATTGCGAGGGCGTGCTCGCCGGACGCGACACGCTCCACGTCTTCGTCTGCCACTTCCCCTCCATGCGGGGCGGCGAGCGGCGGAGCGAGTGGAAGCGCGGGAGAGCGGCCTCCGTCCTCCGGGCGAAAATCGACTCCCTCCAGTGCGCCCGCCCCTCGGCGGCGGTCCTCGTCATGGGCGACTTCAACGGCGCGTTCGGCACCCCTGCGCTGCGCCTCCTCCGCCTGCGGGACCCCGGGCCGCTCGCCGCCGGCGCTTCCGGACGCCTGGCCTGCGCCGACACCGTCCTCTACGACACGGGCTGTTGGCTCCGGCGGACGGGGCGGGGCACCTATCGCTACCAGGGACGCTGGCAGACGCTCGACCATATCGTCGTCTCCGGTTCCTTGCTCAACGGCGCGCGGCCTCTCCGCGCCGCCTCCCGCCTGGCCGTCTTCGACGCCGGCTTCCTTTTGGAGACCGACCGCTCCTCCTTTGGCCGCAAGCCTTTCCGCACCTACGCCGGCCCCCGCTACCTCGGCGGCTACAGCGACCACCTTCCCGTTTACATCGAACTCTCCTTTGGAAAATGATTTCCCCGCCCCGCTCCTCCGCTCTCCGGTCCTCGATGTCTCCTGTCCCCGGCGAGAAACTCGCTTCTCCGCAGCGGACTTCCCGCCCGTCCGGCGTGGCGTATCCCCGCTTTTCGATATGCTGCAACGTTTCCTCTGCCTTGCCGTGTACCCCCCCCAGCGTCCGCAATATCAGGTAGAACGTTGCTTCCTCTCCTCGCTTGTCCTCCTTGCGCTGCGTGTCATGAGAAATATTCGCTGGGAACGCCGCCGCCACCGTCAGGAATCCCTCCGTGTTCTCGTTCTGTGGCGCAATTGTTCCTTCTTTGGTTGAGAGGAAAAAAGGAGGGGTGTGTAGGGGGAGGGCGGATGGACGGGAAAATACGGTGCGAGAGGAGATAGAGAAGGGGCATGGGGGTAATTCGCAAATGCTGGGGAAAAATAGTTTGATGGATTCTTGGAATTTTCGGATAAACACATTTATTTTGCCCTCCGAAACACGGGAGTGGCTCAGTTGGTAGAGCATCGGTCTCCAAAACCGAGGGTCGGGAGTTCGAACCTCTCCTCCCGTGCGCAGGAAGCCGCCCACGGAGGGCGGTTTTTTTATTACGACATGTGTTATGGCGAAACTGGTTATTTTTGATTTGGACGGGACATTGCTCGATTCGTTGCGGGATTTGGCGGTAAGCATGAACCACGCTTTGCGTCGGAACGGGTTTCCGGAGCATGAGCTGTCGGCGTATAATTATTTTGTGGGAAACGGTGTCGACAAGTTGATAGAACGGGCATTGCCAAAGGAAAGTTGCGTTCCGGAGGTGTTTGCGAGGGTGAAGGCGGATTTTGTGAGTTATTACGCTTTGCACAAGGCTGATTACACGGCCCCTTATCCGGGCGTCGAGGAATTGTTGCGGCAATTGCGGAAGGATGGCGTGGCCTTGGCCGTGGCTTCCAACAAATTTCAGTCGGCCACTCAGGCGCTGGTGCCTTATTATTTTGGGGAGGGGACGTTTTCGTATGTTTACGGCCAGCGGGAGGGGGTGCCTATAAAACCGGATCCTCAGGTCGTTTTTGACATTGTGCGGGAAGCGGGCGTGTCGCATGGAGAGGTGTTGTACGTGGGCGATTCCGGTGTGGACATGCGGACGGCTTGCAGGGCCGGAGTGGCGGGAGTGGGTGCGTTGTGGGGATTCCGCACGCGTGAGGAGTTGTTGGATAACGGTGCGACTTATTTGGTCGAGAGCCCGTTGGAAATATTGCCCTTGGTGCGGAGAATGCAGTAATCTTTTGTCCCGTTAGGTGGAGAATTCGGTTGAAATTTGTTATCTTTGTCAATTATGGGAATGGCCATATATTCAGATCGGGATTTTGAGAAATTCTTTCGGGAATTTTATCCTGCCGTGTACGCTTTTTTGGTCCGTTACACGGGTGATGCGGAATTGGCGGCCAATTTGACGCAGGACACGTTCTTGCGGGTGTACGAGCAGAGGGAGCAGGTCGAGTCCATTGAGTATGGGAAGGCTTTTTTGTACACGACAGCCCGTTATCTTTACTGGAACCACCGGAAACATGAGAAGGCACATCAGAATTATTTGAAACAGTTGAGCGAGAGCGAGGAGGACGATTATAATTTTTTGGAGGAGGTGACGCGGGAGGAGACAATACGCATTCTTTACGCTGCGATAGACAAATTGCCGCCGCGGGCGCAGGAAGTGATTTTGTTGAATCTTGAGGGGAAGGACAATAACGAGGTGGCTGAGTCGTTGCACATTTCGTTGAACACGGTCAAGAGTTTGAAGAAGTCCGCCTATGTGATTTTGAGGAAACTTTTGGCGAAGGATTATTACTTGATTTTGTTGATGTTGCTTGGGGAATGAGATCCTCCCGGATGTGTCGTTTTTAGTTGGCATGAAATTTTTTTGGAATTTGACTCACCCGTTTTTCGTGTGAGGTAATCTCTATGATAGAAAATGTCACAAAAAATGGAAGAGTTATTGAAAAAACGGTTTGACGTGGCGAGATTGTTCGCCAAAGCATTGGCCGGCGAGCTTGACGAGAGCGAGGCACAAGAATTGGAGGCATGGCTGCGGGAGTCACCCCGGCATGCGGAGGAGTGGAACGCCTTGCGACGGGAGATAGTGGCGGGCGGAGCCGTCTTTGATTTGCAGCGTGAAGGGAAACGTATGGTGGAGAAACGTTGGCGAAAGTTTGAGAGGCAGACGCGGGGCCGTCAGCGGATTCTTGTGTGGGTACGGTATGCGGCGGCCGCTTTGGTGCCTTTGGGGTTAGCCTTTTGGTTTTTGATTGGTTGGCAGCCTGAGGCGCCGCGACAGGTGGCTGTGGCTCCTATTTTGCCGGGGACTTATAAGGCGAGGTTGATATTGGACGATGGGAGACAAGTGGCTTTGGATAGCGCGACTCATGTGCGGATGCGGGAATTGCCGGGTGTGGAGGTCAAGGCTGAGAATAATGTGCTGGTTTATACGAATGGGGACACGATCGTGGAGAAGCAGGTGAAGTATAACACGCTTGAGATACCCCGCGGTGGCGAGTACGCCCTTCAATTGGCGGACGGCACGCGGGTCTGGTTGAACGCCGGGACATCGCTTCGTTATCCTGTGGCTTTCTCGGGACAGGAGCGGCGGGTGGAGCTTAGAGGAGAGGGCTATTTTGAAGTGGCCAAGGATAGCGCAAGTCCGTTTGTTGTCAGTGTGAACGGTGTGGATGTTAGGGTGTTGGGCACATCGTTCAATGTTTCCGCTTATTCCGACGAGGTGGTGACGACCCTTGTGGAGGGGAAGGTGCTGATGAGGTCTCAGGCGGACAGTGTAGTGCTTGTCCCGGACCGGCAAGGCGTATGGGACGGGAAGCGGATGACGGTGAAAAGGGTAGACGCTCGAAATTATGCGTTGTGGCGCGAGGGCGTGTTCTTTTTCGAGGACATGCCGCTGGAAGATATTTTGGACGCATTGGCCCGTTGGTATGATGTGCATGTCTTTTACCAGAACGCAGAGTTGAAAATGATGCGCTTCTCCGTGGAAATCAAGCGATATGAGCACATCGATACCATACTGCGCCGCATTGCGGAAACCAACCGGGTGCGTTTTAATGTGAACAACAGGACTGTGAATGTGTATAAATAAAGGTGGATAGTGTTGCCGCACTATCTGCCTTTGGCCTAAATAGATAAATTTATGTATAACTTAAAAACAAAAGTATGGAAAAAAAGTTTGCCAGAAACAACTTTGGGAGGGCAAAGTTGCGAGAAACATGGAGGTTTATGAAATGTTTTGTTCTTTTTCTATTTCTTGTCGTTTCGGGAATGGCATCGACTTATTCCCAAAATGTGCGTTTCACGTTTTCTTTGGAGAATGTCGCTTTAACGGAGGTATTTTCCCAAATCCGTCAACAGAGCGATTATACGTTTATTTTTAACACGGACGATGTTCGTGATGTGAAAGTGAAGTCGTTGCAGGTGACGGACATGTCTATCGAGGAGGTGTTGTCCGTCGCATTGAAAGGAACGAGTTTTACTTTTAGGATTGAGGACGGCATCGTGGTCATACAGATGAAAGACGAGGAGAAAAAATTTCATACGGCGGTTGTTTCCGGCAAGGTTGTTGATGAGAAGAAACATCCACTGCCGGGCGTGACGGTTTTGTTGAAGGGAACGACGCACGGTGTAGTGACGAACACGAACGGGGTCTTTACGATTGTGATCCCAGACACGACGGCGAATGCGGAGTTGGTTCTTTCGTTCGTGGGAATGAAGACGAAGACGGTGGCTTACAAGGATAAACCGAAAGAGGGAGAGTGGATCATCACGATGAAAAATGATGTGATGCAGATGGAGGATGTGGTTGTTACCGGTTATACGACGTTGTCTAGAAGGGAATCTGCTAGTGCGGTAACGCAGATAAGAGCAAAAGATGTGATGATGTCAGGTGTTGGTTCTATAGACAAAATGTTACAAGGACGTATTCCTGGGATGATGGTAATCAATACATCTGGAGAACCGAGTGCTACACCAAAGATTCGTATCCGTGGCAATGCGACAATCAATGGGAACAAATCTCCGGTATGGGTGGTGGATGGTGTGATTTTGGAACAGGACGTGCCTTTTACGGCTTCGAATATTAACAGTGAGGATGCAGAATATTTGATTGGTAATGCGATTTCTGGATTGAATCCGCAGGATATAGAGACAATCACAGTGTTGAAAGATGCATCTGCGACAGCCATTTATGGAGTAAAAGCCGCCAATGGAGTGATTGTGATTACGACTAAGAGAGGGAAATCGGGTCCTCCGGTCATTACATATAATGGAGACATGACAATAACCACTCGGCCGTCTTATCGAAATTATGATAGGATGAATTCTCAACAGCGGATGCAATTGTCAAAAGAAATAGTGGAGGCGGGGTTGGATTATCCGAGAGTTCCATCGGGAGATTCCTATGAAGGCGCATTGGAGGAGTTGTATAGTAAAACTATCACCCAATCAGAGTTTGAAGAGAAAATTAGAGTGATGCAGGAACGGAATATGGATTGGTTTAAAGAGTTGTTCCGTCCGTCGGTGAATCATTCGCATTCGGTTAGCGTGTCTGGAGGAGGAGAGGGGGCAAACTATTATTTTTCTGCAGGATATAATAAAGAGGCTGGTGCACAAAAAGAGTCTGATAGCGAGAGGTTTAATGCGTTGTCGAAAGTGTTTGTGAATGTAAATTCTTGGTTGAATTTTGAAGCGAAAATAGATTTTAGCACGACAACTAACAAAGGATACCGGGCTGGGGTAAATCCGTTCGATTATGCTTATAAGACATCGCGTACATTGCCCGCTTTTAATGAGGACGGAAGCTATCATATGTATAATCGAAGTTCGTCTACTAGTTCCATTTATTATTACAATTTTTTGAAGGAATTGGAGGAAACAGGCGAAGAGTCGAAAATAAATGATTTTAATGCATTATTGTCATTGAATGTGAATCTGTTGCCTGGATTGCGTTATCAAGGAGTTTTTTCTTATTCGATAAGTAATACGGAACAACGTTCTTGGGCCACGGAAGAGTCTTATGAAATAACATCTTTGAGAGGTTATAATTATAAAGAATTTGATGAGACATCTGAGGAATATACGGAGTCTGTTTTGCCCTATGGAGGAATTCTTGACATGACATCGACCCGCAAGAATGGTTATACTGTTAGAAATCAATTGGTGTTTGCAAGAAATTTCGCTGATTATCACGATGTGAATGTAATGGGTGGTGTTGAGGTTCGTGCGACGAGATACAAAGGACATGCGGTAACGGGTTATGGATGGACTCCTGAATTTGGAGAGAAGTTTATGCCTGTTTATACAGAAAGGTTTATTAGTAATTACGTTGAGAATGGACGATTGAACCCAACCAATACGAATACCGTGACACAAGTTGCCTCTTTTTATGGAACGGCTAGTTATACATTTGATAATCGTTATGTGATTAATGGGAATATACGTTCGGATGGAGCAAATAAGTTTGGTTCCAATCCTAAATATCGTTGGCTGCCAACTTGGTCTGTTGCTGGGAAATGGATTCTGTCCAATGAGTCGTTCATGGCTTCTAATTGGATTGACGAATTGGCAATTAGGGGATCTTATGGTATTCAAGGAAATATTCACGATGATGCGACTCCGAATTTGATAGTTCAAGTTGGAGAAAGGGATGGAACTAGTAATTTGGATCAATATTCTATTGTTCGTTTGCCTAATCCGGATTTGCGTTGGGAAAAAACGAAAACTTGGAATGTGGCAGTAGATTTTGGATTTTTTAGGGGAAGATTAAGAGGTGGTTTGGATTTTTATAAAAAGAAAACTTCTGATTTGATTATGTCTAAGTCGGTGGCAACTTCTAATGGACGTGCGTCTCTTTATATGAATGCGGGTAAAATGCGAAATTCTGGTTTTGAAGGATTTTTGAACATCGGAATTTTGGATATGGAGGATTGGGATTGGCGTTTTAATGTTAATTTTGGGCGTAATGTTAACGAAATCGAATTGGCAAATGGAGACGCTTACACTAGTATAGATGAAGTGGAGATGTTGTTGGCTGGAGAAGTTGCAGTCGAAGGAGCACCGATAGGTTCAATTTATTCATATCATTTTGCAGGTTTGTCTCATGATAATGGCTATCCGTTATTTTATGCATTAGATGGTAGAAAAGTACATATTGGAGAGCCTGTTATGATGGAGTTAGTAAATAGTGGTTCCATATTTCCGAAGGTGTCTGGGGGATTTGACACTCAAGTGACGTTCAAACGTCAAATTTCCCTTTCGCTGGCATTTACTTATAATGTTGGCAACGTACAGAGATTGCCTAGTGTGTATGAGGATAAGTATAATGTTTTTGATCCGTTGACGAATGTGTCCACAAAGTTAATGAGACGTTGGAAGCAACCTGGAGATGAGTTGTATACGAACATTCCTGTGTTATATGATTCGGATGTGGTGGGAGATTTTGTAAGAGATCCTAATTTGTATGCGATGCGAGAAGGATTGACTTCTTATGAGACTCCTACGGAGTTGTACGACGCAAGTAGTGTGCAAGTGGCAAAAGGAGATTTTTTGAAGTTGAAGATGGTGGCGTTAAGTTATATGATGCCTGCGAGTGTTTTGAAGAAATTGAAATTGTCAAGTTTGACTGTTAGGTTGCAAGCGACGAATTTGTTCACAATTGCGGATAAGAAATGGGAAGGTGTTGATCCAGAAGCTCCATCTGCCAATATTCCAGTATTGCCTACTTAGTCGCCCCTTAAAAGATGCGTTGCTGTTTAATAGTCAACAGATTAATGTACGATTTCCTTTGAGATGTCTGCAAGTTTTTGTACCTTTACGGTTGAAAACTTGCAGATTATATGATAAACAAGACCAGTCCCCAGCCCTCATTGTTCAGTTCGTTGGCAGACCAACTGAACCCCAAACATCCCTTGTATCTGCTCGCCGACAAGATAGACTGGCAGCGTTTTGAAGCCTCCTTTTCTCCGTTGTACAGTGCGGACAACGGGCGTCCTGCAAAGCCGATCCATTT